>CAMYRF010000077.1 GCA_947296775.1 uncultured Mycoplasmatota bacterium | reverse complement strand
TTATGAGCTTTGAAGAAATGGATGCAATGATGTATAAAATTGAGGGTGAAGATTTGTATTTGATTGGTACTAGTGAACATTCTATGATTGGTAAGTTTAAGGATCAAATTATTAAAGAATCTGAGCTTCCAATTGCGATGACTTCTTATTCTCCTTGTTTTAGAAAAGAAGTAGGGGCTCATGGACTTGAAGAAAGAGGTTTATATCGTGTTCATCAATTTGAAAAACAAGAAATGGTTGTTTTATGTAAACCTGAGGATGGTATGGATTGGTATAATAAAATGTGGCAATATACTGTGGATTTCTTTAGAAGTTTAGATGTTCCTGTACGTACTTTAGAGTGTTGTAGTGGCGATTTAGCTGATTTAAAAGTTAAATCTTGTGATGTTGAGGCTTGGAGCCCTAGAAGGCAAAATTATTTTGAAGTTGGATCTTGTTCTATTTTGGGTGATGCGCAGGCTCGTAGACTTGGAATAAGAATGAAAACTGAAAAGGGTAACGAATATGTAACTACTTTAAATAATACTGTTTTAGCAACTCCTCGCGGACTTATTGCGGTAATTGAAAATAATTATAATGAAGATGGAAGTATTAGTATTCCAGAGGCTTTAAGACCTTATATGGGTGGTAAAAGTAAAATTGAAGTTAAATAATGTTTTGGAAAAGGTGAATTGTGAAAAATATTATGATAGTATAAGTGAAGAATTGAGGGACTATTTTAATATTTTATCACCTTAGTTTCCTGATTGGTTACATGATTATATAGATACTCCTGAAATGAAACGTATTGGTAATATTAGTATGGATTGTGGGTGTGATTATACTAATTTGTTTCCTAAACATCCATGGCATTCAAACTTAGATCATAGTGTTGGAGTAGCTTTAATTATATGGAATTTTACACATGATAAAAAGCAAACTTTAGCTGGTTTATTTCACGATATTGCGACTCCAGTGTTTAAACACTGTATTGACTTTATGAATGGAGATACAGAAAATCAGGAGTCTACTGAAGAAAGAACTAGTGAAATTATAATGAATTCTAATACTATTATGGCGTTGTTAAATAGAGATGGAATATTATTAGAAGATGTTAATGATTATAAGTTATATCCAATTGCGGATAATGATTCACCTAGATTATCGGCTGATAGATTTGAATATAATTTTGGTTGTGGATTTATTATTCACCCAATTTGGAATTTATCTGATTTAAAGGAATGTTACAATGATGTTCAAATTTTAAAAAATGAAGATGGTATAGATGAACTAGGATTTAGACATTTGGAAGTGGCTGAAAAATATATTGCAGTTATTAGTAAGTTATGGCCTTGGTGGATAAATGATGAGGATAGAACTTCAATGCAGTTTTTTGCAGATATGTGTGCTTCTATGAATAATTTAGGTTATCTTTCAATAGAAGATTTATATAATTTATCAGAAAGCGAAGTTATTGAGCGTTTTAGAATTTGTGATTATTATTTGTCTGATTGTTTTAAAAAATTTGAAAACACTAGTGAGTGCTTTAGAAGTGAAGAAATGGTTAGTGATAAGTACTGCGTTAATATAAAGGGCAAAAGAAGATTTATAAATCCTTTAGTACATGAAGGTGATTTATATGGGCGTGTTTATGATTTGTCTTTAAAGGCTAAAGCTGATATCGATGAATATATGAATATTCCAATAGATGGTTATACTTATTTAGATTTTGATTTTAAGCCGATATATAAATCTAAAGTTTATACTAAAAAATAGTTTGTTGATTAACAGGCTATTTTTAATTTTGAGGTATTATATTTTATTAAAATGGTGTACAATGTTATATAAGGAGGCAAATTATGAAAGTTGGTGTCTTTGATTCTGGCCTTGGTGGTCTTACGGTTTTAAAACATTTAATTAGTGATTATCCAAATAATGAATATATTTATTTTGGCGATACTTTTAATTTACCTTATGGTACTAAAAGTTTAGATGATCTTCGAAATTATGCAGATAAGAATATTAATTTTTTAATTGCTGAAGGTGCGGAGATTATTGTTATTGCGTGCGGTACTGTTAGTTCTAATTTATATGAGGAACTTAAAGATAAGTTTGATATTCCTATTATTGATGTTTTAAGCCCAACGATTAGATATATTAAGGAAAATAATCTTGATAATGTTGGTATTTTTGCTACTCCGATGACGATTAAAAGTGGAGCTTTTGATAGTGTAGTTAGTAGCTTTGTTTCATGTCTTTTATTTGTTCCTTTGATCGAAGATGGGAAGATTAATTCTAATGAGTGTGATGAAGCAGTTATTGGATATTTAAAAGAACTTGGAAACTGTGAATATATTATTTTAGGATGTACACATTACCCTTTACTTAGCGAGGTTATTTCTAAGTATAGTGATTCTAAATTAATTGATATGGGAAAGTGCGTTTCTAAATATATTAATATTGGAAATGAGGGAAGGTTAAGTGTTACTTTATATTTTTCATTATTATCAGATAAGCTTTTAGAAAATGTTTCTAATATTATTGATGTTTCTTATGAAATAAAAGAAAAGAGATTATAATTTATCTTACTAATTTGTAAGATATTTTTTCTTATATTTTGGTATAATGGATATATTGGAGGGATGATATGGATAGAATAAAACAAATTTTATTATTTATACTTGGTCTTGCGGTTATTGTGGGATTATTATTTGTGTTTTTCTATATTTTTATCTTTTTATTAATTATTGGATTAATTTATTATTTATATAGAAGATTTTTTAAACGTAAAAAAGTTATTAAGGTACAGAAAGATGAAACTAAAAAGATAAATCCAGTTATTATTGATATGGATGAGTAGGTTTACACTTTTAAAAAGATTGTAAGTCTTTGGATAATATTATGTTTATTATTTGATTTTAAAGGCATTTTACTATATAATGTTTATATGAGGTGATTGTTTTGAATATTGATATTACAAGATTACGTTCTGGACTTGAAGATTATATTTTGATTGATGAAACATATTCTTTTTCAGAAGACGAGCTTAGAGATAGTTCTATTTTAAAGTTAGATAATGTTAAAATAGATGGTGATATTACTAAAAATAGTATAGATGAATATATTATTAATGTAGTGGTTAAAGGAACAATGGTTTTACCTTGTAGTGTGAGTTTAAAACCTGTTGATTATGATTTTAGTATTCAAATTAGTGGAAATGTGGCTGAAATTATGGCAGAATTTAACGAAATTTTCGAAAACAATCAAAAAACTCTTGATATTTTGCCAATAATATGGGAAAATATATTGATGGAAATTCCCATTCGAATTGTTAGTGATGACATAAGTGATGTTAAAACTGAAGGAGAAGGTTGGGAACTGATTACCGAAGAAAAAGAAATGGTAAATCCAAATTTAGCTAAATTAAAAGATTTATTATAGGAGGTGTTAGAAATGGCAGTACCAGCTAGAAAAGTTAGTAAAACTAGAGGTAGAAAACGTCGTACACATTATAAAATAGACGAAAAAACTACTACAGCTTGTCCAAAATGTGGAGCTACTGTAAAACCACATAGAGTTTGTAAGTCATGTGGAACTTATAAAGGAAAAGAAATTATCGAAACTGAAACAGCTGAATAAGTTGTTTTTTCTTTTAATAAAAAATCCACATATTGTGGATTTAATTTGTATAACGCATATTTTCGTTTGAAATATTAAATATCATTCCCATAGCAATCATATAGCTTAATAGGCTTGAACCACCATAACTAATGAATGGTAGAGTTATTCCGGTTATTGGTAATAGTCCAAAGGTCATTCCAATATTTTGTATTTGTTGGTATATTAGCATTCCTGTTATACCAGCAATAACATATTTATTTATTATCTTATTTGTTTTTACTGCTAGCATAATTAATCTTATATCGAAAAATGCGATTAATGCTAATAAAAGAGTTGAACCAATAAAACCAAAATGACTAGCAAAAGCCGCAAATATAAAATCAGTTTGGGCTTCTGGAAAATATATTGGATTAGTATTCCAACCATGTCCAAATAGACCAGCAGAACCAATTGAACTTAAACTTTGTTCTAGTTGATATCCACTTTGATTTGACCAGTCTAATAACCTATCAACTCTTAGGAAAAAACTAGTTCCAAATATATTTATAAATAGGTCCTGGTTAATAAAATAAATACCTAATACTAGTAAGATAAATCCGCCTAATATTCCAAATAGTAGGGCAAACCATCTATATCTAATTCCAGAAACAAATAACATTACTAAAGTAATTAATAAGTAAATTAAAACTACACCTGTATCTGGCTGCATAAATGTTAATATACTTGGAACTAAAACAATTATCATAATTTTTAATAGAAAATAAAATTCTTCAGTGATACTAGGATTTTGAAAGTCCTCGTTAAATTTTGAAATCATTGTAGCTAAAGTAATAATTAAAATGATTTTCATAAATTCCGATGGTTGTATTGTTCCAATACCTTTTATTTCGTACCAACATGTGGCATCATTAATGTTGATACCAAAGAAGAACAAGCCAATTAATGATAATATTCCGAGTCCATATAATACCCAAATTATCCGATAGATATGTGTATTACCAATCGTCATAACGATATAGGCTACTACAAATCCGGCAGCGTACCATATTAATTGTTTGGTAGTTAAATCACCCATATAACTTGGTAAAATACTACTTGCCCCATGTAGTGTCAGAAGACTTATGAAGGCAAATAATATGATTGGGATAAGGATAGTTTTATCAATTTTATATTTTGATATGTTTTTCATTTTATCACCAATAAATATAATACACTAACTTTAATAATTATACAATTATTTCAAAAAAAGTTTCAAAAAAAAAGAAATTATAGTATAATGTAATAGGTGATACAAATGATTTGGCAATATTTAATAATAATAATAGTTTTACTTTTGATTGCATTTGCGATTGTAAGATCAAAGAAAAAAGATTTTAAATTAGAAGCTAATAAATTAGTTCAATATTTAGGTGGTAAAGCAAATATTATTAGTTATGAAGTTAATAATTCAAGATTTGTGGCAACACTTCATAATATTGATTTGGTTAATAAAGAGGCTATCCAAAAAATGGGAGCTCAAGGAATTGTTGAAATTGACAATCAATTAAAAATAATTTTTGGTGATGACTCTAAACAGTTAAAGAAACATATCGATGCTTTAAAGTAAATTTGTTTCTTTTTTTTGACGTTTTTTTACAATGGCTGACTTTATTCGACAAAGTTCGACATGATAAAAGATTTATACTTTTATCAGAGGTGGGAATATGACGATGATTTCAATTATTGTATTAGATTTTATTCATATACTTGTACCGTTTTTGGTATATTTATTTTATATTGCTTATAAAAATTCTTTTGATGATAAGGAAAATAGATTGGCGTTAATTATTACAATTCTTTCGGCATTATAT
>CAMYRF010000076.1 GCA_947296775.1 uncultured Mycoplasmatota bacterium | reverse complement strand
CTTCTATACTTCATGGTTCTTTAATCTTGGTTGCCTATAATATTTTACCTTTATTTTTCTTACTTATTATTCCTAAATGTAAGTTAACTGGATACAGTTCTAAAAAAAGTTTAATATTTTATATACTTGCGATGCTTAGTTTAATTAATGCGGCATTTATGACGATTGGTATTTTTGGCCTTGAACTTTCTCTTTTATATGAATATCCTGAATTTCACTTGCTTAAAAAGGTCCAGGTTGGTGAATTTATTGATAGGGTTGAAAGTATTTTATCTATGGAATGGATTTTAGCTTTATTTGTGTTGTTGATGATGGCTGTTTATTTTGTAAGCAGAACTTTTGAGCAAACTTTTAATTCAAAAGAAAAAACAAATAATATTTTTAAAGTTATTATTTGTTTAATTCTTTTAATTGTTAATCAATTTATTTTAAATACTAATGGTTCAGCTTATAAGTTTTTTCAAGGTGATATGCTGATTATTATGTTTGTTGTTTTCTTCTTTATTCCTTTATTTATTATGCTTGCGTGTAAATTAAAGGGCTTTCATAATAAGAATAGCACTTGAAGCTATAATTGCTGAAACTAGGATTATTACTATTAGTATATTTAAGATTTTTCCTTTTTTCTTTCCTTCTCCTTCAAAGTCTGATTTACTAAGTTTTAGACTTGATGTGAAGAATGAACGATCATAAGTAGGCTCATTTGTGTCTACTTTTTGTGCTTTTACTATTTCTTCATTATCTTCGATTAATTCTTTTATATCTTTTATTTCTCCTATTTGTGTATCATCATCTTGAAGATCACTTAAAAGATCTGAAGCTAGGTCGACATCGTTTATTTTGTTTAACATGCTTGTATTGGTGATTGTTTGAATTAAATCTTTTAATTCCTCTTCTCCTTCTTCGGCATAGTCTTCTTTATGTAATTCTTTTTTTAAATCAATATTTTTTAAAATATTATACTGTGTATTTCTTAGTACTCTTTCTTTATCATCTGGTTCTTTATTTTCTTTGGCTTCTTTTAAGATATCTCTAATATCATAGTTTTTTTCTTCATTACCTTCAAAAGTTCTTTGAATTACTGGTTTAGGTCTTTCTGTTTTATATTCTCCTGTTATTCGGCGGTATTGTCTTTCTTTTTGATAGTTTTCTCTGTTTTTAAGCATTTCTTTTACTTTTGTAATATCTACTTCATTGGCATTATCAATTGAGGCAATTCCTTCAATATTTGAATATTTACTGCCTGTGTATATTTCACCATATAGTTCTTTATTACGTGAACTACGTGAGCCTGCGTTAGCATCAGCTCTTGCGTTTTTATAATACTTTTGCATACGTGTCGCCATGTCTACCACCTCTAGAATAATAATATCACATTTTACTTTTTTTTTAAAGGTGTGGTTGCAATTTATATGGTTTTTAATTATAATTATTTATAGGAGGTAGATTATGGAAAAAGTACATGTTGATAAGGACTTATGTATTTCATGTGGGGCATGTGTGGCTATGTGTCCTGATCATTTTGAATTTGATGATGATAATTTAGCAAAAGCTACCAATAATAATGTAGATGATGAAGTTAGAGATGCGGCTAGCGCGTGTCCTACTGAAGCTATTGTTATTGAAGAGGAAGACGAATAAGTCTTTTTTTTATATTTTTACCGTATCTTATTGACTACTATTTTGTGTTGTTGTATATTATTAACAGGAGGTTTGCATATGAAAAAAATTATTGATGAAAAAAGACAAATGGAATTAGAATACAATTTAATTTGTGACTTTATTAAATTACGAAATGAATTAGGACTGAGTCAGCAGAAAATGGCAGATGAATGTGGGGTTATTCGTGAAATGATTGCGGTAATTGAAAATCAGGTAAAACATCCACAAATTAATACTTTAATAAAAATTTTAGAACCTTTTGGTTATACTTTATCTATTGTGAAAATAAAGGAGGAAGATGATAATGAAAAATAATGTTATTACTGTACAAAATATTCCTATTGGAATAGTCACTGATGGACCAAATGATTATATTTGTATTACTGACTTGGCTAAAGCGAAAGTAGGTAATACTACTGCCAAAGATGTTGTTAAAAATTGGATTAGAAATAGAAATACTTTAGAATTTTTAGGGACTTGGGAAAATATTTATAATCCTAATTTTAAAGGAGTCGAATTCGACGCCTTTAAAAATGAAGCAGGTCTTCACACTTTCACTATTAGTCCGAGTGAATGGGTAGAAAAAACGAACGCTATTGGGATATATGTAAAAAGAGGAAAACATGGTGGAACATATGCCCACAAGGATATCGCATTTGAATTTGCTTCAGCCATTAGTCCTGTATTTAAATTATATTTAATTAAAGAATTTCAAAGACTAAAAGAACTTGAAAATAAAAATAAAGATTGGAATGTAAAAAGGTTGCTTACAAAAACTAATTATTTAATCCATACCAATGCTATTAAAAATTATATATTACCAAAAAAAGATTACTTTAAAGATAAAGATTGGTTAAAATATGCAGAGGAAGCTGATATTTTAAATGTTATCGTTTTTAAATCTACTGCTAAAGAATGGCGTGTTTTAAATCCCAGCTTAGCTAAAAACTCAAATATGAGGGATTATGCTAATATTAACGAATTAACGGTTTTATCTAATTTAGAATCACATAATGCTGAATTGATAAAAGATGGTAAAACTAAAGAGGAAAGATTTGAAATTTTATCTTCTATTGCTGATTATCAACTTGAAATATTGAATAAATCTTCAGAAATAGCAAAAATTCCTGAAAATCCATTAATTTGATATGATATATATATTATGTTATAATTAACATATATTGTTATGAAGGAGGAATGTTTTTATGGATCCTGACTCGGGGCCGAGAAACAACAAATTAATTAATTTTATTCCAGATGATATTAACTGGGACCGTATATGTTTTGAAGAGGTTAATAATGAAAAGATTTTCTCTTTAGCCTATTTTAATGAATATACACATTCTTTAGTTACTTGTAAGGCTAATTTTAATGGTAACTATGATTTATTATCTTGTAATATTGACGTTAATTTACTAGATAAAAAATATGATGAAATAAGTAAATATGATGGCGAGTTATCTTTAGATGATTTATTTAATATTTCTGAAAAGCTTTTAGAAAATGAAAGATTATATTTATATTTTGATGGCAAAAATATTTCATCTTATATGACTGGTGATAATTACAAAACTGAAACTTGGCTAGGGTGGATATTTAAATATGCTGTTAGGGAAGAGGAAGCTAAGTATATGGACAATATTGATAAAATGATTGAATATTTATATACTACGCTTAGTGACTCTAAATCATATAAAAGTATTAATCCTTTTAAAAGGATTGAAAATATGTGTAAAGTTAAACATTTTAAACCTTTTACTTTATTAAAAAAAGTGGGATAAATGTTGAAGTAATCAACAAATGTCTCACTTTTTTATTTGGCTAAACTATAAAGTATTTTTACTTCTTTGGTTGTTAAATGTCTATATTCACCTGAGTTTAAACCTTTTAAATCTAGAAAAGCAAATTTTTCTCTTTTTAAACTTTCAACATGATAGCCTATTTGTTCAAACATTCTTTTTACTTGGTGATATTTACCTTCATGAATAACTATTTCGATAATTGTTTTATTTTTTCTTCTATCTAGTTTTTTTATTTTTACTCTATCTGCTTTGGTTTTTTGTCCATCAATAATAACTCCAGATAATAGTTTTTTTATTGTTTGTGGATTTACTGCTTCATCTATTTTTGCAATGTATAGTTTTTGGATTTCATTTTTTGGATGGATAAGTAAATTGGTAAGTTCTCCATCATTGGTTAATAATAATAATCCACTAGTATCGTAATCTAGTCTGCCAACTGGGTATAATCTATTTTTTGTTTCTATTAAATCCATTACTGTTTTTCTACCTTTGTCATCTTTGGTTGTTGTTACTATACCTCTTGGTTTATATAGTAGAATATATTCTTTATTCTGAGTTTCTATTTTGTTTCCATCCACAATTATTGTATCTGAGTTATTAGCCTTTGTTCCTAAGTCTGTGATGATTTCTCCATTAACTGAAACTTTCCCTTTTTCTATTAGTTCTTCTGCTTTTCGTCTTGAACAGTATCCACTATTTGCGATAATTTTTTGTAATCTTTCCATGTTTTTCACCTAAATAAATTATACAGTAGTATGTTTAAAAAAACAAGGGGACAATTATTAAACTAAGGATTACAGTTATTAGGTCGGCTAATAATCCTGCCCATAGTGCATATTTTATTTTTTTTATTCCTATGGTACCGAAATAAAGGGTTATGATATAAAGGGTTGTATCGCTTGATCCTTGAATAATTGATGCGAGTATACTTAGGTAATGATCAACTCCGTGCAAAGTATAAATATCATTTAGAAGCGCTAAACCGAAGCTACCTGATAGTGGTCTCATTACAGCGATTGGAAGAATTTCTAGCGGGACATTTATTAAATATAGGATTGGTTTTAAAAACTGAAAGACTTCATCTATTATGCCACTACTTGTAAATATGTTTATTCCAAATATCATGGCTAGTAATGGTGGAAACATATTTAGTACCATTGGAAGTCCTTCTTTTGCGCCTTCAACAAAGCTATCATAAACATTAACTTTCTTTTTTGCACCATATATAATGACTGTAAGTACTAGAACTGGAATGAATAGATTTGATAATAGTTTCATTTATACCTCCGTGCGAATATTCTATCAATTATTAATCCAATGAATAATGAGATAAATGTAACAATAATACATGGAATTACTATGCTCGTTGGATCTGTACTATCGTGCATCATTCTTAGTGATATGATTGTTGTTGGAACTAGGGTAACGCCACATGTATTAATTACTAGAAAGGTTATCATGCTTCTACTAGCGGTGTCTTTTTGTTTATTTAGTTTTTGAAGTGATTCCATAGCTTTTAATCCAAAGGGTGTAGCTGCGTTACCTAGCCCAAAAAGATTTGCGATTATATTTGATGATATTAGTCCTAATGATTCATGTCCTTTTGGTATTTCTGGAAATATTTTTGAAAGGAGTGGTGAAATTAGTTTTGAGGCTTTATCTAATAATCCTGATTTTTTTGCTATGTTCATTATGCCAAGCCAAATTGCAAGAAGTGGAAAAATTTGAATAATTAAATCTAGTGTTGTTTTTCCACTTGAAAGTATTTGAGTGTTTAATATATCGGTTTTGCCATTAATGATTAGAAATATTCCGCCTGTTACTATAAAAAATATCCACAGTTTATTTATCATTTGTAAACCTTGCTTTTATTTTTTGGAAGAATGTTGTTTGTTTTTGTTTTTCTTTATTTATATAGATGTTTTGGCTATTTACTTTTTTATGATTATTTAATAGTATTGTTTCGGCTTTAGGCAATATTATATAGGCTGATAATCCTATAAAAGTTAATG
>CAMYRF010000075.1 GCA_947296775.1 uncultured Mycoplasmatota bacterium | reverse complement strand
CTAAAGCTAAGGCTGAAAAAGAAGCTAAAGCTAAGGCTGAAAAAGAAGCTAAAGCAAAGGCTGAGAAAGAAGCTAAAGCTAAGGCTGAAAAAGAAGCTAAAGCTAAGGCTGAAAAAGAAGCTAAAGCTAAGGCTGAGAAGAAAGAGACTATAACTAGTAAAACGAATACTGAAAATAAGGCTGTTGTAAATCCTGAAGCTGAAGTTGAGGTTGCAGTTCCTAATACTAATGCTGAAATTCCATTTTCTAATATATTATTTGGTACATTATTAGTACTAATGGGGTTCGGTATATTATATAAAAGAAATAAATCTTTAAACTGATTGAATTTTAAAGGGGGATATTATGGAAGAAATTAATGTAAGAGAAATTTTAGATTTCTTTATTTCGAAAATATGGTTAATTATTATATTTGCGCTTGTGTTTGCAGCTAATGGATATTTATATTTTGCTCATATTCAAACGCCAAAGTACCACAGTTCAACAACAATTATTCTTGTAAGTGAACAGGAAGATACTAATACTTCTAATATTAGTATGAATCAACAACTTGTTTCTACTTATAGTGAGATTGTTAAAAACAGAAGTGTTTTAAGTAAAGTTATTAATAAATTAGATTTAGATATGTCTGTTAAAGAACTTGCCGAAAACATTTCCGTTACTTCTGTCGATGATACTGAAATTATTAAAATTGAGGTTAGTTCAGTTGATAAAGTATTGGCTCGTGATATTGCTTCTGAAGTTGCGAAAACATTTATCTCTGAGGTTAATGATATTTTCAAATTACAAAACGTTACTATTTTATCGGAAGCTCAAGTTGAAAATCAACCTTATAATGTTTCTTTAGTGAAGCAAGTTACTTTATCTGCTATGATTGGATTATTCTTAAGTGTTGTTATTATATTTTTAATTTATTATTTTGATACTTCTATTAAATCGGTAGACGCTATTGAAAATAAGGCTAAATTAACTGTTTTAGGAACAGTAGAAAAGGTGAAGGGGAAAAATGAAAAATAAGGGTGAAATTAAAAATGAAATTTTATTAAACGATAATCCTAAATCTTCGTTTAGTGAATCTATTAAATCAATTAGGGCTAATTTAAAGTTTTCTGATTTGGATGGCGGAAATAAAGTTATTCTAATGACTAGTTCTAATCCTAGTGAGGGTAAAAGTTTTATTACTGCAAACCTAGCTTGTTCTTTTGCGAAAGATAATAAAAAAGTTTTAATTATTGATGCTGATCTTCGTAAAGGACGTCAACATAGAATTTTTGGAGTTCCTAACAACAAAAATAATGGTTACTCTAATATGATTGTTAACGTTAATAAAGATGGCTTTACATTTGATGGTTACATCAATAAGACTAGTATTCCTAATCTAGATTTTATTAACTTAGGCGCTACTCCACCATCACCAACTGAACTTTTATCTTCTGATAACAACAGATTATTGCTTGAGTTTTTAAAGAGAAAATATGATTATATTTTCCTTGATTGTCCGCCTGTTTTAGGATTAAGTGATACTTTAATTCTAAGTAAAATTTCTGATTTTAATATCGTTATTGTATCGAATAAACAAACTAAAATGGAACAATTATTAGATGTTAAAAAAGCTTTTGAAAAAGCTGGAAGTAATATTACTGGTGTCATCTTAAACAAAGTTGATAAGAAACGTCGTGGCTATGGTTATGGCTATTACGGTTATTATGGTGAATAGTAATGAAAGATTTACATACTCATGTAATGTTTGGAATTGATGATGGTAGCAGAAATTTAGAGGAGTCTATGACTATACTTAAAAAGTTATCTAATGAGGGTGTTACTGATGTAATGCTTACTCCTCATTATATTGAAAATAGTAGATTTAATTGTAATAACAATACAAAGAAAAAATTATTTAAAGAAATTAAGAAAGAAGCTTTAAAGCGTGAAATTGATATTAATATTTATCTTGGCAATGAAGTTATGGTTAATGGAAATTTGATGAATTTATTTAATACTGAAATTGCTACTTTAAATGCTTCTAAATATTTATTAATCGAACTTCCTATGGATAAGAAATTTGATGATTTAGATTTAGTTATAAAAGAATTAATGGATTGTGGCGTTGTACCTATAATTGCACATCCTGAAAGATATTATTATGTTAAAAAAAATTATAAATGGTTAGAAGATTATTTGAAAATGGGCGTTTTATTTCAAGGGAATTATGAAAGTTTATTTGGCAAATATGGAAGTGATGCGAAAAAAACTTTAAAGAAGCTACTTAAACATAATATGATTCATTTTCTTGCTTCTGATATACACCATGAAAGTAGTAAATGTAATTTAAAAAAATTACATTCTAGATTAAAGAAAATTGTTCGTGATGAAAAAATTATTAATGATTTATTAAATGATAATTTTACTAAAGTGATTAAAAACGAATCAATATAATCATTGTTATAAAGTAAAGGGGGTCAATGAGGATATATTTAGTATTTTTGATTTTTCTATTTTTTCCAATGCTAGAAGTGTTTGGAACTGGAATTCCAACTATTATATTTTTGTTTCCTCTTTTACTATTTCGTAAAAAAATTATATTTGATAAGAAGTTATTACTTAATACTTTTATATGTACTGTTATTTTGATGTTAATTTATTATCCAGTATTAATTTTGAATCATAACTTTACTATAAAAGATGCCTTCTTTGCATTTTATCCTTTAGTTATAGTTTTCTTGTTTATTTTGATTAGAAATTTTATTAGACCCGAAAATAGAAACAAACTTATATTTTGTTTAAAATTTTATATTATAGTTCAACTTATATTTTGTTTAATTCAATTGTTAAATCCATTTGGCATTAATAGCTTATTGGAGGGTTTATACTTTCACTGGCAATCGGTGAATGCTTCTAAGTCGGTTGATTATTTAGAAATTTCTTACAGGGCGTTTGGTACTGTCGGAAGTCCAATTTATTTATCAATTATTGTTTATTTGTTTGCTAAATTAATTGAATATTTGACTGGCAATAAATTATATACCTTTATATCGGTTTTAATTGTTTTATTAGCTGGAGCACGTATGCCTTTATTGGTGATATTATGTATTGAGTTTTATTATAATGTTATTAAAAACTTTCTTGTTACACCAAAGAAAAGTATTGCTTATCTTATTTTAATTGCAGTTGTTTTACTTTTTGCAATTAAATATGTTCCTTTTGTTAATAAGATTTTTACTGAGTATTTTATTGACAATACTGGCATTAGTAATGATTATAGCTTTTCTTATAGGGCTAGTATGTTTCAATTACTTTTAGAGAATAAAAAGTATTTATTGTTTGGTGGTTATGGTATTAATAATTTCCCAGATTACGTTGACTGTGAATATATTATTAGGTTTTTACAATTTGGTGTGATTAATTATTTATTAATCTTATATCCTTTTATTTATATGTTTAAGTCCTGTTTATCTAATAAGTATGCTTTAGTAATTATCATTTTTATTGTTACATGTATGATTACTTCTATTGTGTTAACCAATTTATTATTAGTACCATTTGTTGTTTTAACATTTGTGGTTTTTAAATATTTCGGGGGTGCGGATAATGAAGATTGTATACATAATAACTAATATTAAAAATTGTGGCCCATTTAGTGTCATTCAGGGATTACTTGATAATATTTCAGCTTCTAAGTATGTTATTTCTTTATTTGGTCATGATGATAAATCTGTAATTAAAAATTTAGAGGACAATGGAATAACTGTTATTAGTTTAAAGTTATCAAGGTCTAATATTTTCTTTAAGGGGAAAAAGGTTTTAAAGAAAGTTTTGGATGAGATTAATCCTGATGTGGTACATTCACATGGATTATTACCAGATTATTTACTTTCTAAAATTGATAATCACTATAAGGTTAGTACTATTCATAATAATCCATATGAGGATTATAAGTATAATTTCGGTTTTATGGGTCCATTTTGGATATGGTTCCATTTACGTTCTTTAAAACATTTTGATAAGGTTATTGGATGTTCTAAGTCGGTTTATGATGTTTTAGAGAAAAAATTGAATAATTGTACATTTATTTGTAATGGAATTAATATTGATCGCTATGACAAAGATACTATTAGAAAAAAAGTTAGAGATGAGCTTAATCTTGCATCTTCTGATATTATTTATATTTATGCGGGAGTTTTAAGTAATAGAAAAAATGTTTTAACACTAATTAATTATTTTAATGATTATCATGATGATAATGAATATTTACTTATTTTAGGTGATGGTCCGCTTAAGGAAAAATGTTTAAATATCAAAAGTGAAAACGTATTAATGTTGGGTCATCAGGCTAATGTTATGGATTATTATTTGGCTAGTGATATTTATATTTCCGCTTCTTTAAGTGAAGGGTTTTCTATTTCAATATTAGAAGCTCTAAGTGCGGGTAATTTGTTATTACTTTCTGATATTCCATCACATAGAGAAATGGTTTGTTTAAATCCCGATATTTATCTTGGTGAAGTTTTTTATAAAAATAATTTTAAACAAAATAAAGATAAAGTTTGTTTAAGATTAAATGATAATAATTCTTTGGAAATATGTGACATTATTTCGGCAAAGAAAATGGCTGATTTATATTTGGCTGAGTATGAGGTAGGTGAATAATATGGATAAATTTTCAGTACTTATATCTATTTATGAAAAGGAATCTCCTGCATATTTAAATGATTCTTTAATAAGTGTATTTAATCAAACGTTAATGCCTAATGAGGTTGTTATTGTTGAAGATGGGCCATTAACTAAAGAACTAAATATTGTTATTGATAAGTTTGTTGAAAAGTATCCTGATATTATGAAGGTTATTAAATTTCCTGTTAATAGAGGACTTGGTCCTGCGTTGGCTGACGGAATTAAGGCTTGTTCTTATGACATTATTGTTAGAATGGATTCTGATGACATATGTCTTCCTGATAGGTTTGAAAAATTAATTTCTGTTTTTAAGGATAAGGATATTTCTATTGTTAGTTCTAATGTTGTGGAGTATGATGAAAATATGGAATATGCTTTAAAATGTAAGGTTGTTCCGGAAACTGATTTAGAAATCAAGAAATTTTTAAAACAAAGAAGTCCTTTTAATCATATGGCTGTGGCTTATTTAAAAAATGATGTTTTAGAAGTTGGTAATTATGAAAATGTACCTTATTTTGAAGATTATCATCTATGGTGCAAAATGATGCAAACTAAGAATGGATATAATATTCAAGATAATTTGGTTAATGTTCGTGCTGGTAATTCAATGTTTAAAAGACGTGGTGGACTTAATTATGCTAGATGTATTATAAACTTTGAAAGTAAAATTTATAAAATGGGCATTATTAATTTTTCAGAGCTTATTATGAATTCGTGTGTAAGAATTATTGTTAGTATTATACCCAACTCTTTAAGAAAATTTATATATAATATTTTCCTTAGAGCTGGTGTTAAAAACGAAGAAAATTGTTAATATCGTATATAAATAGGAGATAAAAATGAGCAAGAAAAAAGAATTATTTGGAAATACTGCTGTAATATTTATTGGAAAAATGCTTCCGCAAGTATTGTCTTTTTTCATGCTCTACATTTATACAAATTATTTAAGTACTGCTGAATATGGTACTGCAGATTTAATTGTTACTTATGTTG
>CAMYRF010000074.1 GCA_947296775.1 uncultured Mycoplasmatota bacterium | reverse complement strand
GACATTCTGGACATTCCCATTTTCTTAAGCTTAAATCTTTTACTTTATCATCTAATATACATTATTTTATAAAAAGAAGTTTCCTTATATACAAAAAAGTGGCTTTTCGCCACTTTACTATCTACTAGCCTTATATTAGGAGATTAAATTACCATTTAATACTGCTCATGTTCCAATTAAACTGAGTTAAGTACTAGTAGTCTGCGGGTAAGATACATACTGGTAATTAATATGTATCCCATTAATTACTTTGAACTTCTTTTTGATTTTTATGCATATTTTTTTGAATTTGATTATAATCAGCGGTGTTTATAGCGATCCCCATAACTAATATATATGAAAGGAAATATATCCAAATCATCATTACGATTATGGTGGATATCCCACCATAAAACATTTGATAATTTGCGAAATTTGATATGTATAATGAGTAAATGGCTGTAACAATAATCCATCCTAGTGTGGTGAAAAGTGCACCTTTATTCATATATTTGCTTGGAATTCTTTCATCTGGTGCGATTGAGTAAATAAGTTTTATAATCCAGAATATGCAAATAAAGGCAACGGGCCATTTGAATAATACAAATATACTATATAATTTTTCAGAAACATCGGCGAATATTTCTAGACTAATAATCTCTTTTACAATGATATTCCCATATGCAAGTACTAAAACGTCAAATATGAAAAGTGCCATTAAAAGAATTATCATGAAAAAAGCTTTTATTCTTCTTTTTAAAAATGGGTCATGTTTTATTCCAAATAATTCGTTTGATGTAACTATTAATGAGTTTGTACCATTTGACATTAAATAGAAACCAACTATCATAAAGAAAGCTACATTTCCTGTAATTTTACTTTGACTTAGAAATGGAATTATAATATTGGCTACATCTGTTGGAAGTATATTATCCATTAATGAAACGAATGTGTTTGAAAACAGTGATATATTTGAACCAATATATCCGATTAGTGTTAGTAATGGAAAAATGGCTAAAACGATAAAAAAGGCTAGTTGTCCTGGTAATATCATCATTTCTGGTTTCATGATAATATCAAAAATTTTTTTTAAAAACTTTTTCATGGTTTCTAGCCTTCCTTTCGTTATTTAGATTCTTGTTTGTTGTTTCTCATGTCTAGTGTTGCTTCATTTACAGCATCATCAATTGTTTTGATATCATCAGTTATCATACTATAACCGATTGCTGCTCCAAATCCATGTGACAATTTTTTTAGTTCTTTATGTAATTTTCTGATATAGGTTACAACAGTTTTTTCGTCATTTCCTACCATAAATATTAAAAATTCGTTTCCACTTGTTCTTATTATTTCACTATTTGGAAGTTGATTATTGATTAGAATAGCAGCTCCTTCAACAATAACTTTATCCCCTTCTGTATGCCCAAAGTTATCATTTATATATGCAATATTATTTAAATCTACAACAATGATTGATTGTGGATAAATATCACTAGCATCCCAATTTTTAACATTGTCATTTAAATAATTACGATTTTTCAATGATGTTAAACTATCGATATAACGTAATTTTTCTGTTTTTGATAATTTTGAGTTATGATCTTTACGTTTTTTGATTATTTTCCCTGTAAGTATTCCTACAATAATCACTATAACACCACTAAACAATACGATTAAAGTGTTAATTAATTTATTATTGCTGGTATAGTTTAATAGTTCGTTGTAACTATCGTTTATTATTTTTTTATCACCAATAAATGATAAATAGAAATCAAATAGTTCATTAAATGTTTTATTGGCATTTATATCTCTAGCTACAAATGTATATTCATCATCAAGATTAAAGGTATAAAGCGCTTTAAATTTATTTAAGTCTGTTCTGACATAATTGTCATAAGCATAATAATCAATTGCGGCTATGTCATTTTTATTAAGACTTTTTATTAAATCACCTAGATTATTGTAGGTTTTTGTTTTAACACCATGCTCTTCTAGATATTTAGCAATTTTACTGTTTTTGGTTGTTTTTACGGTTTGTCCTGTTAATGAATTTACAGAATTAACTGTGATGTCAGTGTTTTCATCGGCTATGATTGCAACTTTTTCATCATATACCGATACAGTTTCATAAACATCCATTTTGTATTTATCAGTATCATTATAATCAAAAATTATGTCTAGATTGTTATTATTAAAATCATTAAGCATATTTTCAATTGATGAGTATTTTTTATAGTTTAATTCTATGTTAGTTGCTTTTGCAAAATCGTTTAAGAAACTATAGTTGAAACCTCTTAATCCATCTTTTGTTGTTATATCAAATGGGCTATTTAAAACAAATCCATAGTTATATCTTTTACTTCTAAATTTAACTTGATCTTTTTCATCTATTTCATTGATAGCAAAATAATTTTCTGCTAGACTTTTGTTAAATTCTGTTTCAAAGTTTTCACTTGACCATTTTTCGTAGTATTTTTTTAGAATATTATTTAGTGTTTTTTTATCACCTAATTTTAATACATAATCTTTTGTGTATTCTGTTATATTGTAGGCTATTGCCATATTATCGTTACTAATAATATCATTAAGATATTCAAGACGTGGTAAAGCCATAGCATCAATTTTATCAGCTTTCATGTCTTCAATCATTTCTTCAGCGTTTTTGTATGGTTTATAAGTAACATCTATACTTCCTAGTAGGTATTTGTTTATTTTATCCATATCACCTTCTAAAACACCTACGACAATGTTTTTTATTTCGCTTGCGGCATTATATTGAATTTTATTTTTAGCAACTAAGGCATAGTTATCTTGATAAATTAAGATATCATCTTTTGATACGTTATCTGTTATTTCGATAGCATATTCACTGGATGGTTTTTCACCAGTTGTATAAGATAATTTATTAAAATCTAATCCTGTATTTTTTTCTAATGATTCTAGAAAACTAAATACAACACCTTCTCCATTACTGCTTAAAACTGGAACATCACTTGGTATTGATAAGTCTATGACTTTATTTTTATTACTTTCAATCCAGTTTTTTTCGGTAACTGTTAATGCATTTTCATCTTCTTTTGTAAAATAGAAGAATAAAGCTGCTCCTATTAATACAATTAATACTGAAAAGGCAGCTATCCAAAATTTTTTATTCACTGCTTCCACCTACGTTTCCCCAAATTATATCATCTGATGTTTTATGTTTATATCCAGCAGTTGGATAATCATTTGTATTGTCATCAGAGTCTAGGAATATTTGAACATCATAATATTTTAAGTCTTTTTCTTTGATGTCTTTTATTATTTCAGTTGCATATTCTTTCGCAGTTTCTGGTTTTGTATTACCATCTACTTTGATAGTAAAGTTTAAAATTCTTCCTTCATTATGATAAGTAACTTTTGTTACTCCTTCTTTTTCTTCGATATTATCTTTTATTTTATCGATAGTACTATTTGAAATTTTGTGATCTTCTATCCCATCTAATCTGTTTCCATAGTTATTGCTTCCAAATGATGGAATTATAAAGAAAATTGTAAATAATGTTATTATAATTATCAAAAATATTATACTACCTACAATTACTCCTTTTTTATGATTTTTTATAAAGTTTTGTATACCTTTCATTTTATCACCTCAAATACTTTAACATTATACTATATTTATATTTTGTTTTCAAATACTATCCAATTAGATATGGATCAGTACTTGTCCCACTTCCACCAGTTATTTTTGTAGTATCTTTTAAAGTTACTACTGGTCTTATGTTTAAAACTGTGCTTGGAGCTACTGGAGTAAGTGTTCCGTTATTTATTGCGATTATTTCATTACTAATGAAATTCATTGTGTATTCTGGTTCGTTTGTAATTAAGAAATTTCCATTTACACAATTATTTGGAGTGTTCATACTACAATTTGTATCGTTTGATGCTTCTACATATTCTTCGGTAGTTAATAGTCCAACATTAGCGGTGTATGTTTTGCTACAAGGATTATCACTATTACCAACGCATTGTTTTACTGGCTTGATATAACTTTTTTGTGATAGTGAATTATAATATGTATTATTTAAATATGTATTAATACCTGACTTTTCAAAATCTGTTATACCATTATTATCATAAGATAGTTTAGTTACTGGAGTATTTTTAATTATTGTAATTGTTTTATCATCATTTATTTTTAATATTCTCCATGTACTTCCACTAAAGTTTATATAGTTTCTGGCATTTGTTCCTTTATATGTATTGTCGTTTGCTTTTAGTACTGCTTTTGATGAAGCATTTTTTAATAGCCAGTTTCCAGTTGCGTTTTTAGCAGTAATATTTGTTTTATCTTTGTATGTATAGTGGTATTGATTTGTATGGTATGTAATTTCTACTACTCCATCTAGATTTTTATTTGTATTTCTTGGATCTTTTAATTCGTCTTCGTTTAAGTAACCACCATTTATTTGTTTTCCATTTATTGTACACCCAATTGTCAAACACGCAAGTTCTATCGTTTCAGTTGAACCATCAGTTTCAGCTGGTAGTATGTCTGAATTCTCATATGACAATTGCTTTGCAGCTTTTAATATTGTTTGTTTTTGCTCTTCGTACGCTTTTTCTTTTGAGTCTTTAATAACTGAGTTTATTGCCGGAAAAACAATAAGTGCTATTAAGGACAAAATTACAATAACCGCAATTAATTCAATGAGTGTAAACCCTTTTCTATTCATTTTATCATCCTCACCTATCTATATTAAATTATAAAGTAATTAGTATGTAAAGTCAATGAAATGTCTAAAAGAAAAAATAGCATTTGAGCTATTTTTAGTTTACTGTATATGGATTATTTTTTGTACCTTCGCCTTTTAGTGTGATGTCGGGTTTTAAAAACACAACTGGATACGCTTTAAGATCTACTCCTTGAGTGCTATATTTTCCATTCAATTCATAGCCTCCTAAATAATTATGAATTAACCATCCATTATGTTCATATTTTGTATTTGTTGGATCATTGGCGTTTATGGTCCAGAAGTTTTCTCCCTCTTTATATAGCCAGTTTTGATTTTTACATG
The DNA here is from genome assembly GCA_947296775.1 of uncultured Mycoplasmatota bacterium. Classification (GTDB taxonomy): domain Bacteria; phylum Bacillota_I; class Bacilli_A; order RF39; family UBA660; genus Coprosoma. Next base: position 626 of record CAMYRF010000074.1, on the reverse strand, counting down.
GCATATCGTCTGCAGAAAGCCAACTTGCTCTACCACTTACACATTTTGGATCGATGGTACTTTTTATAAAATCAGTAGGATTTAATAGGCCAACATTCCCTTGCCATTTTTCTCTTTTTTCATTACTAACGTCTTTTTCTAATGAAGTTAAAGAAACATCTTCATCCCAATTAAGATAAAATTTACCAGTATTAAAGGTATGTGTAAAAATAAATTTTTTAGCTTCTTCTGTTAATGTATTATAGTATGTTTCATTTAAATATTTATTTAAACTAGCTGTTTCCCATTTTGGATTAGCATCATTATCCCAAGCAATTGCTATTCCTAAATCTTTATTGTTCATTATTTTTAATGAATTATCCGACTCTATTGCAATAATTCTCCATAATTCATCATTAAACATAATATAATTATCTGGATTACTTCCTCTATAAATGTAACGTTCTTCATCTATACTGTCTTTATATAATCCGTCTTCAGTGCTTACTGTATTTTGTTTTAAATCGCTGACTTTTATTCCTTTGGTTTTAATATTTCCTTTTGCTGTTATATTTAAATTGGTTTGAAATGTGGCATATCCTGTTGTTAATACAAATAATAATGCTATACTTGTTAATATGATTATT
>CAMYRF010000073.1 GCA_947296775.1 uncultured Mycoplasmatota bacterium | reverse complement strand
GATTCATAGGCTTGTTAGAATTTCTCCTTTTGATAGTAATTCTAGACGTCATACTTCTTTTGCCGCTGTTGAAGTTACACCTGTTATTGATGAAAATGTAGGTTTTGAAATTGATGAAAAAGATATTAGGGTTGATGTTTATCGTAGTTCTGGTGCAGGCGGTCAAGGTGTTAATACTACTGATAGCGCAGTTAGAATTACGCATTTACCGACTAAAATAATTGTTACTTGTCAAAATGAGCGTAGTCAAATTCAAAATAAAGAAAAATGTATGCAGATTCTCAAAAGTAAATTAATGAAAATTAAACAGGAAGAAAAAGAAGCTGAAATGAAAAAATTAAAAGGTGAACAAAAAGAAATTAATTTTGGTTCACAAATTAGAAGTTATGTTATGTGTCCATATACTTTAGTTAAAGATCATAGAACCAATGCAGAAGATGTTAATGTATCTAAAGTATTAGATGGGGATATTGATAAATTTATAAAAGAATATTTAAAGGAGAAGGGAATATGAGTTTAATTAATGCTTTTGATGATAAAAAAATTGTCCAAGAAGTTTATAATAATGATCGCTTGAAAAGATATTCTTTATTTTTCTTTGGTGTTTTGATTCAAGCGATCGCGTTTAATGTGTTTATTTTACCTAGTAATATGGCTTTTGGTATAAGTGGTATTTCTGTTGTTTTAAAACAATTATTTGGTATTAACCCATCTTTTGTTATTTTGCTTGCTAATGTATTATTGCTTATTGCTAGTTTTGTGTATTTGGGTAAAACGGTTACTAGTAAAACGATTGTTGGATCTATTTTATATCCATTGCTAGTGCAAATTACAGTATTTTTACCAAGCATGATTAATTTGGGTGCTACAGAACCAGTTATTATTGCTTTGTCAGGTGCGGTATTATATGGGATTGGAACAGGATTTGTTTTTAAAACTGGATATACGACAGGTGGTTCTGACGTTCTTAAACAAATAGTTTCACAATATGGAAAGGTATCTGTTGGTAAAGCAACGGTATATGTTGAGGGCGTAATTGTGACAAGTTGTTTGTTTGTCTTTGGATGGCAATCTTTTATATATTCTTTATTATCTTTATATGTGGTTAGTTTTCTTACTGATAAGGTTATTTTAGGGATCTCTAGATATAAAACTTTTCAAATTATTACTGATAAAGAAAAGGATGTTAAACAGTTTATTTTGAATCAATTACACCATGGTGTTACTATTTTAGAGAGTAAAGGTGGATTTACTGGTGATAAAAAGAAAATACTTCTTTGTACAATTCCTACAAAAAGATATTTTTTATTAAAAGAGGGAATTTTACAAATTGATAAGAAAGCATTTTTTATTGTTACAGATACTTATGAAGTTAGAGGTGGAGAATAGAAAGAAGGATGATTTATGGAATTAATTAGGTTAACTAATGTTAAAAAAACATATAAGACTGGTGTAACGGCGATTCAGGACTTAAATTTATCAATTAATAAAGGCGAGTTTGTCTTTATTATTGGTTCTACTGGATGCGGGAAAAGTACACTTATTAAAATGCTTTACCGTGAGGAAAAACCTAACTCTGGACAAATTATTGTGGGCGGAGTTGATGTTGGTAAACTTAGAAATGGTAAAGTTTATAAAATTAGAAGAAAAATTGGTGTTGTTTTCCAAGATTTTAAATTATTACCTAAGTCAACTGTTTATGAAAATGTGGCTTTTGCTTTAGAAATTTTTGGTGTTCCAAAAGATGAGATTCATTCTAAAGTTGTTAAAGTTTTAGATCTTGTTGGTCTTAAACATAAAATAAAAAGTTATCCAGCGCAGTTATCTGGTGGGGAACAACAGCGTGTTGCAATTGCTCGTGCGATTGTTAATGGACCTAAGTTATTAATTTGTGATGAGCCTACTGGTAATTTGGATCCAAATACTAGTATGGAAATCATGCGTGTGCTTGAAGAAATTAATAAGCTTGGTACAACTATAATTATGGTTACTCATAGTATTGATATTGTTAAGGAACTTAATAAGAGGGTTATTGTTTTAGACTCTGGTAGGGTTTTAAAAGATTATACAGAAGGGACGTATAGATAATGAAAGCACTTAGAATTATTGGTAGAAATATTAGGGATGCCTTTAAAGGCGTATTTAGAAACTTTTCTTTATCACTTGCTTCAATATCTTGTATTACGATAACCCTTATTGTTGTAGCTGTATCAATTATACTTTCTTATAATGTGGAAAATTTTACTAAATTAGTTGAAGAAGATGTTACTATTGTAGCGTTCTTAGATAATAGTTTAAATGATGAAAAAATTGATGAAATTAAAGATCAAATTAGTTTGATTAATGATGTTGATAAATATGAATTTATTTCAAAAAATGATATTACAAAAGATATGATGGATTCTTCTGAGGTGTTTTCAAGTATTATGAAAAATTGGTCGGAAGCTGAAAATCCTATTCAAAATACATTCCAAATTAAAGTTGAAAACATTGAACAAATTGAAGGTGTGGCCAAAGAAATCAAAGAAATTGATGGAGTGACATTGGTTAAATATGGTGAAGGAATGGTGGAACAGTTAATTTCTGTATTCGATGTTATTCATAAAGTTTGTGTTATTTCGGTGATTGCTTTAATTTTAGTAACTGCTTTCTTAATTTCAAACACTATTAAAATTACAATTAATTCAAGGCAAAGAGAAATTAGTATTATGAGACTTATTGGTGCTTCTAATTTAAATATCAGGATACCATTTATTATTGAAGGGTTAATTTTGGGAGCTTTAGGTTCTATTATTCCAATTATCGCAACTATATATGGTTATAATGCTATTTACGATAGTTTTAATGGACAATTATTCTCGCCATTTATTAAATTAATTTCACCTACACCTTTTGTGTATACTATTTCATTAATTTTGCTTGGCATTGGTGTACTTGTTGGGATGTTTGGTTCTTGGAGAGCTGTAAGAAAACATTTAAGGATTTAAGTTTTGTCTTAAATCTTTTTATTATGTGTATAAAAGAAAGATGTTTTTCCATAATATATTTAGAGATATGGTTTACATGTCTCTGGCCTTTTGGTCACTAGTATGTTTTGCTAATATACCGCAATATTTATTATAATTATATTTCTTTTTTTGCTCATATTAATGAATTACTCTATTACTCTTAGGTATATTAGATTATGAAAGACAATGTTTATTGTCTTTTTTGTTATATTATTTTATTTTTTATCATACAATTATTTGGGTGATATTATGGAATTTAATGTAGGTGATTTGGTCACACGCAATTCTTATGGTAATGATGTGGTTTTTAAAATTGTTAGTATAAATGGTGATGAGGTATTATTAAAAGGAATGAATATTAGGTTAATGGCTGATGCGGAGGTATCTGATTTAAATGAATATTCTAATGAGGATATTGAGGATGAAAAAGCTTTTTTGGATAGATTAGAAACGGTCCCTAATTTAAATAGAAATGACTATTTTTATTTGCCTGGAAAAATACTTCACATTGATAGTGATTCTGATTATTTAAAAAGATGTTTGGATTATTATAAAAAGATAAATATTTGGGCAATGGGTATCAACGAAAAAGAAGAAAATATTGCGGATAATATTTATGATTTATTGGAAGAATATAAACCTAATATTGTTGTTATTACTGGTCATGATGCTTATTATAAACGTAAAGGAAAACTTGATGATATAAAAGCTTATAAGAGTAGTTCTTATTTTTCTAATGCGATTAAAAAGGCAAGAGAATATGAAGATAGTCATGAAAAATTAATTGTTATTGCAGGAGCTTGCGGTTCTTATTATGAAGAGTTAATTAAAGCAGGCGCTAATTTTGCTTCTAGTCCTAAAAGAATTAATATTCATGCTTTAGATCCAGCTATCGTAGCTGCTAAAATGGCTTTATCTAATATTAATAAAGATATTGATTTAAAAGATATTTTGGAAAAAACAAAGTATGGTAAAGATGGAATTGGGGGAATTATTACGAAAGGAACAATGTATGTTGGATATCCTAGATAAGGGTGTATGTGATAATAGTATGATTAGAAAAGCTTTGAGTAATTATTTAGGCAAGGAAGTGATGCTTAAATATAATTTAGGACGAAATAAGTATGAATCTTATAGAGCAAGAATAAAAAGTTTATATAACTGTGTATTTTTGGTTGAAGTATTAGATGAAAATAAAAGTGTCAAATCTTTTTCTTATGCTGACATTATTACAAAAACCATTAAAATTTCTGATAAATAGTTGTTTTTTAGTTAAAAATATTGTATACTGAAGATGTAATATAAGGTCCAGAAGGGAGAGGTTAACTTGAAAATTACATCAGTAAACGTTAGAAAAATAGAAAAGGAAAATTCACGTATTCGTGGAATTGCATCAGTTGTTTTAGATGAGTGTTTTGCAGTTCATGGAATTAGAATTATCGAAGGTGATGGTGGTTTATTTATCGCTATGCCAAGTCGTAAAACGAATAATGATGAGTATCATGATATTGCTCATCCAATAACTCAAGACTGCCGTAAAATGTTTGAAGATGCAGTTACTGAAGAATACAAAAATTTAAAAGAAGATGAATAATCTTCTTTTTTCATGCATATATTTTGTCTAGGAGGGAACATTATGGACAAGATGGATGCTATTTCTTCATTAACGCATTCGATTACGCTTAATGAAAGAAAAAATATTATTATAACTGGTGTTAAAAAAATAGATAGTTTTGATGAAGAAGAATTTTATTTGGAAACAACGATGGGGGATTTGATAATAAAGGGTGAAGAACTTGAAATAATTAAGTTAGATACTTATCAAGGTAATGTTTCCATAAAAGGTAAAGTTGATAGTTTAAATTATACAGAAAATGGAAAAAAAGATAAGGAAAGTGGAGTATTTAATAAATTATTTAAGTGATGGATTTATATATACAAATCATATCTTTGTTATTTTCTTTTTTCTATGGAATCTTTTTTTCTTTATTTGTATCTGTAAACTATAAAATCATTTATAATGATAAAAAATGGATAAAGTTATTAGGAACTTTTTTGGTTGTAATGGTTAGTGTTTTATTATATTTTGTGTTACTTAGAAAAATAAATTATGCGGTTTTTCATCCTTATCTTTTACTGGTACTTATTCTGGGATTTGCTTTGGAAAAAAGAATTGCCAATCATTTTAAAAAATGATATACTCATATTAGAATATGGTGATGTTATGGCAAATAAGAAGATGACAAAAACGGCAAGAAGGCGTTTAACTGTTATTACCCCAATTGTTTTTTTAGCAATTGGGTATTGTGCTTTTACATTAATTACTACTGCTATATCAATCTATAAATTAAATAGTGAAGAAGCTTCTTTAAAAGAGGAATTAAATGATTTGAAAGGTGAGTCTAAAGAATTAAAAACGGAAATAAATAAACTTCAAGATAAAGATTATGTAGCTAGGTATGCTAGAGAAAATTATTTATATACTCGTGATGGTGAGTATGTTATTAAATCAATAGAGGAAGAAGAAAAAACAGAGAAAAAAAGTTTTGAAATTCAAGAAGAATATATTTTTTATGGCTGTGTTACTGTTGGTTCTTTGGTATTATTTTATATAATTCTTAAGGCGAGAAAACATAGAAAATTATCTAAAAAAAGTAAAAAGAAAAAAAGTAAGTAGGGTCGCTCTATTTATTTTTTTGTGGAAATTTGTTGGAAAATATTGCCTTTTAGGGGGGGGG
>CAMYRF010000072.1 GCA_947296775.1 uncultured Mycoplasmatota bacterium | reverse complement strand
AAAACAACAAACTATATAGTACCAACATCAGGATATTTATGGACTGTTTCGCCTTATGTGAGTAACACGAGTGACGTGTTCTACATGTACAGTTACGGCCTCGTGTACACCAGCACCGCGGACTACGTCACCAGCGGCGTCTTGCCAGCTATCTATCTAACACCTAATATAACTTTATCAGGAGAAGGAACAAGTACAAATCCATATACAATAAATAGTTAATAATATAAATCTTAAGAAAGAATTAATTTTCTTTCTTTTTTTCTATTTTAATTATAAATTCTATTATTTTCCATTATTTTTTGGTATAATTAAATAAGGTGGGAATATGAACATTTATGGAGAAACATTAGAACAATTAGAAAAGTATTTTGAAGACATTGGTGAAAAGAAGTTTAAGGCTATTCAAGTATATGATTGGCTTTATAAAAAAAGGGTTAATTCTTTTGATGAAATGTCTAATGTTAAAAAAGATGTTATTTTAAAATTGAAAGAAGATTTTAAGATAGACAAGCCTACTATAATTAGAAAACAAAGCGGTAAAGATGTTTATAAGTATTTATTCGAACTATCGGATGGAAACTTTGTTGAAGCTGTTTTAATGGTTCATGATTATGGAAATAGTTTATGTGTATCTACTCAAGTTGGATGTAATATGGGATGTGCTTTTTGTGAAAGTGGCAGGCTAAAAAAAAGAAGAGATTTAGATGCTTCTGAAATGGTAAGTCAAATTTTGCTTGTAGAAGAAGATTTGGGATTACGTATTTCTCATGTTGTATTAATGGGAATTGGTGAACCTTTTGATAATTATGATAATGTTATGAAGTTTATTAATATTATTAATAGTGGAAAAGGTATAGATATTGGTGCTAGACATATTACGGTATCTACTTGTGGAATTGTACCTAAAATTTATGAATTTGCGGATAATAAGTTACAAGTTAATTTAGCTATTAGTCTTCATGCTCCCAATGATGAGCTTAGGAGTAAGCTTATGAAAATAAATAAGGTTTATAAACTTGATGATGTTATGGAGGCTATTAAATATTATATTGATAAAACAAATAGAAGAGTAACTTTTGAATATATAATGCTTAAAGGTATTAATGACAGCAAGGAATGTGCAATAGAACTTGCTAATTTACTTAAGGGACTGAATGCATATGTTAATTTAATTCCATATAATGAAACAAGTCATATTGATTTTAAGAAAACTAATAATGATAGAGTTATGGAGTTTTATGATATTTTGAAAAAAAATAAAATAAATGTTACTGTAAGACGCGAATTTGGCTCTGAAGTTAGTGCAGCTTGTGGACAACTTAGGGCAAGTCAGGAGGGAAAATAATGGAATATTCTTATTTAACTGATCCGGGAAAGGTAAGAGATCATAATGAAGATAGTGTAACTATTGTTAAAAATAATTCTGGTGAAATTTTGATGGCTGTTGCTGATGGTATGGGTGGTCATAAAGGTGGTGAAATAGCTTCTTCAATTGCTATTGGAAATATTGGTAAACGTTTTATGGCTACTAGTAGTGTAGGGAATAAAGAAGATGCTATTAGTTTTATTAAGGAAATTGTTAGTGAAGCCAATGTTTTACTTTATAAGTATACTAACGAAAATCCTGAAAGTATGGGGATGGGTACTACTTTAGTACTTGCGTTACTTACTAAAGATTTCTTATTATTTGGTAATATTGGAGATTCTTCTGGTTTTGTGGTTAAGAAGGGAAAATTATACAAAATAACTACTGATCATACTTTAGTTAATTTATTAGTTAAGTCTGGCGAATTAACACCGGAAGAAGCTAAAAATCATCCACGTAAAAATGTTCTTATGAGGGCTTTAGGGGCTAATATGAATGTTGAAATGGATATATTTGATGTAGAAACTGAAATAGACGGAATATTCTTATGCAGCGATGGTCTTACGAATATGCTTGATATTGATCAAGTTGAAAAAGTTCTTGATAGTAATTTGACGCTTGATGAAAAATTACAAAAACTTATTTTGAAAAGTAATAATCGTGGAGGAACGGATAATATCTCAGTTGCTTATTTGATGAAGGAGGCTAAATGATGATAAGTAAAGGACAAAAAATTAATGATCGTTATGAAATAATTCGTTCAATTGGTGAAGGTGGGATGGCTAATGTTTATTTGGCTTATGATATAATTTTAGATCGAAAAGTTGCAGTTAAAATTTTACGTGGTGATCTTGCGGAAGATGAAAAGTTTGTAAGAAGATTTCAAAGAGAGGCTATTGCGGCGAGTTCTTTAAATCATCCAAACATTGTTGAAGTATATGATGTTGGAGAAGAAGATGGTAAATACTATATTGTAATGGAATATGTTGACGGTAAAACATTAAAGAGCTTAATTAAAAAAAGAGGGCCTTTAACTTTACCTGAGGTTGTTGATATTATGCTTCAACTAACTTCAGCTATTGGGTGTGCTCACGAAAGTTATATTATCCATCGTGATATTAAACCTCAAAATGTTATTATTTTAGAGGATGGTCGTGTTAAAGTCATGGATTTTGGAATTGCGGCTCAACTTAATAGTAATGATTTAACGCAAACTAATAGTGTTATGGGAACGGTTTATTATTTACCTCCTGAACAAGCTAATGGAAATGTAACTACTGCTAAAAGTGATATTTATTCTTTAGGTATTCTTATGTATGAGCTTGTTATGGGAAAGGTTCCTTTTAAAGGTGATAGTCCTGTTGAAGTTGCGATTAAACAAATGCGCGAAAAAATTCCAGATATAACTTTGATTAATCCAGAGATTCCACAATCTATCGAAAATATTATTTTAAGGGCTTGTGCGAAAAATCCTAAAAATAGATATGATTCTATTGAAGAGATGCATGAAGATTTGGAAACTGCTTTAGAAGCTGAACGTTTTAATGAACCTAGAGTTGTTTATAAATATCCTGAAAGTAATTTTGATAGTGAAGATAGAGAGGTTCATGGGGCTAAAAGAAGTGAACGTAACAATGAAAACAATGATGATAAAAGTGATAAAAAACTTAATAAAATGACTAAAATTTTAATTGGCGTTGCTATTGCTTTAGTGTCAGCTTTATTATTTGTATTTATTATTTATCCTAAATTTATTTCTAAGCCTTCGGTTGAAGTCCCTGATGTTTCTGATATGACTGTATCACAAGCTGAAAAAACTTTAGAAGATGAAGGCTTTGAAGTGGCTACTAAAACTAAGAAAAAAGCTAGTGATGATATTAAAGAAGGAAAAGTTATTGAAACAGATCCTGAAGCTGGAAGAACAATTAAAAAGGGAAGTAAAATTACTTTGATTGTTTCTAGTGGTACTAAAAAAATTAAAATTGAAGATTATACTGGTGAAAATTATTATGAAGTGAAAGCTAAATTAGAAGCGGCTGGAATTACTGTTGAAACTGAAACTAAGGATGTAGCCGCAAGTGAGGATGCTAAAGAAAACGTTGTTGTAGGGCAAGATGTAGAACCTGGTGAAAAATTAGGTAAAGGTGATACTATTATTTTAACTATTCCTAATATTTATGAAACTTATCCTGATTTTGTTAAAGAAGGTGCTACAGAAGATGTTGTTAGAACTTTCTGTGCTAAACATGATATTACTTTAGAAATAAATTATCAAACTGATTTGAACAAAAAAGAGGGAGTTATTATTTCTCAGAATATGGCTGCTGGTACTAAAGTTAAAGAAGGCAGTACTTTAAAGGTAATTGCTGTTAATAATTCTTCAGAACTTTCTGATTCTCATAGCGAGGCTACTGATGGACAAAATTAAAGGTAGGATTATTAAACAAATTAGTAATACTTATACAGTAGATGCAGATGGGGAAATTTATGAGTGTAAGGCTAGGGGAAAATTTCGTAATATGAATATTACGCCTCTAGTCGGAGATTTTGTTAATTTCGATGCGGATAATAATTATATTTTAGAAGTGTTACCAAGGAAAAATGAACTTATAAGACCTAGTATTTGCAACATTGATCAAGCTGTAATTATTGCAAGTTTGAAACAGCCTGATTTTGATACTAATTTACTTGATAAGCTACTTTGTATTATAGAGTTTAATAATATTAAACCAATTATTATTTTTACTAAGGGCGATTTACTTAGTAAAGAAGAAATGACAGATTTTAAAAAATATTTTGATTATTACAAACGTTATTATGATGTTTATATGAATACTGAACTTGCGAAAATTAAAAAGATTTTTAAAGATAAAGTGAGTGTTTTTACTGGTCAAAGTGGGGCGGGTAAAAGCACATTACTTAATAATTTAGATAAGTCTTTGGATATTAAAACTGGAGAGATATCTTTAGCCTTAAATCGCGGGCGTCATACAACTAGACATACTTCATTATTAAGTGTTTATGATGGGTTAGTGGCCGATACGCCAGGATTTTCGGCTTTAAATTTTGGAGAAATGACTAATAGTGATATTAGAGATAATTTTATTGAATTTAATGATTATAGATGTGAGTGTAGATACAAAGACTGCATGCATAATAAAGAAGATGAATGTATAATTAAAGAAAAAGTGGAAGATGGAACTATAATGCTATCTCGTTATAATAATTATATAAATTTTATAAATAAAGGGTGATACTAATGAAAATATCAGCTTCTTTTCTTAAGATTCAAGATAAGCAAGATAAAATTTTACAGTTAGATGAATATACTGATTATATGCATTATGATGTTATGGACGGAAATTTTACAGAACGTAAGACTCCGTCTTTAACTGGTTTTAATATAGTAAAACCAAAGGATGTTCATTTAATGGTTACAGAAATTAAAGAATATGTAGATTTATATAGTTTGATTAAGCCTTTATTTATAACTTTTCATGTTGAAGCTACTGATGATGTTATGGGAACTATAGAGTATATAAAATCTAAAGGAATTAAGGTAGGCCTTGCCTTAAATCCTGAAACTTCTATTTCTATGATTTTACCTTATTTAGAATATATTGATGTGGTTTTAATTATGTCAGTTAAGCCTGGTGCTGGAGGGCAGACATTTATTGATATTACTGATAAGCTTAATGAACTTGATTTATATCGTAAAGATAATAATTTAAATTATTTGATTGAAGTTGATGGAGGAATTAATGATAGGACAGCTAGATTACTTGAAAAAGCCGATATATTAGTATCAGGATCTTATATTACTGATAGTGATAATTATTTAGATAAAATTAATAGTTTAAGGGGTATATTTATGGATAATAAAAAAGGCTTTACGTTAGCCGAACTCATGGCAGTTATTGTGATTCTTGGTTTGATTGCGGTTATTGCGACAACAACGGTTGATAGAAGTATTAAAAATAGCCGTTATGAAACTTGCCAGGCTCAAGAAAAAAACATTATTGAAGGGGCTAAAATGTGGGCAATTGATAATGCTTCTTTGCTTCCCACAGCTGGGGCTTCTAAAACTTTGAATGTTAAAAATGATCTTCAAGATGGAAATGTAGTTTATGTTGAGGAAGCGCTTAAAAGTCCAATGACTAATGAGGAATATTCTAATGGAACTAGCGTTAAAATTACTTCTTCTAATGGAACTAGTTATGCTTATGAAGTAATATATGGTAATGATAAAGAAAAATGTACAAAATAGGAGGGTTTTATGAGAAAAATAACTACTGATGGTAATGGGGCATGTGCGCATGCTTCTTATATGTTTACGGAAGTAGCTGGTATTTATCCAATTACTCCTTCTAGCCCAATG
>CAMYRF010000071.1 GCA_947296775.1 uncultured Mycoplasmatota bacterium | reverse complement strand
GTTCAGGATTGTGGGTTACCATTATAACTAGTTTTTCTTTGGCTATTTCAGTAATTAAATCCATGATTTGTTTGCTTGTTTTTGAGTCTAGTGCGCCTGTTGGTTCATCAGCTAGAATTATGTCTGGATCATTAGCAAGAGCACGAGCAATAGCAACTCTTTGCATCTGCCCGCCTGAAAGTTGACTTGGTTTTTTATGACTATGTTCTTTTAAGCCTACTTTTTTTAATAGATTTAGAGCTTTTTTATTTCTTTGTTTTGCTGGTACACCGCTTAAGATAAGTCCCATTTCAACATTTTCTAATACTGAAATATGGGGAATTAAATTATAACTTTGGAATATAAAACCTACTGAATTATTACGATATGCATCCCATTCACTATCTTTAAAATGCTTAGTAGATTTTCCGTTTATTATTAAATCCCCACTAGTATATTTATCTAAGCCTCCTATGATGTTTAATAACGTTGTTTTCCCACTTCCTGATGGTCCTAGTACGGCTACAAATTCATTATCTCTAAACTCTAGATTAATTCCTTTTAATGCTTGTTGGGTAAAGGAACCTGTTTTATAACTTTTTTTGATATTTTTTAATTTTAGCATTTTCTCACCTCATTGTATTTTTATTTAAAAAAAGAATCATTAAGCAATTTGATTACTATATGATTCTTTTTGTGGGATTGATCTTAAACTTGTTTGTAAGTTTTTATCATAAACCATAACGGCATCGCTATCGCTACTTGGGTTCATATATAAAATGTCATCACTACTACTTACCATATCTTTTTGTTTTGGTGTAATGCATTTTATGATTGGATATTTTTCTTTATATTCAGGGAGTACATTTTTGATATTTTCATATGTATCTAAATCCATACATAAAATTGGATAATATTGTTCTTCTGTTAGTATAGTACATATATCATCTGCTGCTTGCATAATTTCTTCAATACGCTCTTTTTTCTTTAAATGATTTGCGATGTAGTCATTATTTATTTCATAAATTACAAGTTTTGATACATTACATTCATTTAATAACTTTAACATTCTTGTAGTTTCTTTTTCAGCTTGGTCAGGATTTGTTGATTTTCCTCTAATAAACGAACCGATAGAAATATCTGGAATATTTTTTCTGAGAATATCAATATTATCTCTAAAGATATCATCACCATTTTTAACGCTAACACAGCTTACAATTACTAGTTGTTGTGTTTTATAAATTTCACAATCGTTTTTATCTAATAATATGTTGTCGGGAATTTTTTGGATTATTACTTGATGTTTATTAGATGATTCTTGTTTTGGTGTACTTTCTTCTACAATAGGTTTTGGCATTGCCATTCTAACTGTACTAACTCTATCTTCCTTGTTTTTTAAAGGTGCTTTTAAAATAGTTTCTTGTTTTGGGCTTGGCACTTCAACTTTTTTTGGAGCTTCTGGTTGTTTTTTTACTGGTGATATATCATTACCAACTTTAAACACATTAGCAACAGTTTTACCTGAATCACCGATCTTTATTGTTGAATGATTGACATTAATTGGCGAAGCGTTGATTCTTTTTGCCTCTTCTTCTTTTATTTTTTTATAAGTTGAAATGATTTTCTCTAATGCTCGTGCATAAGCAACTGAATTATGATCATCTGATATTTTTATAATTGACACTCCGACTCTAACTTCATTTGGTGAAGCTTGAACGATATAACCTTCTTTTTTACCAGCTAAATAAATACGATTTACTTTTAATTGTAAAGCATCTAAACAAGCATCATATACATCAAGCCATGTCTTTTTCCATGCGATTTTATTATCTTCTGACAATTTTGGAATTGTAAACTCTTTAAGCCCTAGTTCTGTGCTGACAATAACATTACGACCTTCGCTATGAACTATATCATTGGGTGTTTTTAGATGTTCACTAATCCATCCCCTTATAAGATCAAAGTCTATATTTGTCATATTGCTTGGCATATCATTTACTTTTTCTTTCATAATAATCACCTACAATATTTTTATCTCTGTTTACATTATACATACATTTGCGTTTTAAATCAATAATTGTAAAGAAAAAATAGATCAAAAAATCTATTTTTTATCTTCTTTAAACATTTCTTTTAATGTTGTGCCTAAAGTTGCCAAATTTTGTAAATCTGAAGGAACAATTATTTTAGTTGAATTTCCATCAGCCATTTTTTCTAAGGCTTCGAAACTTTTTAGTGTTAAAACGCTTTGGTCAGCTTTTGCTTCTTTTATCATTTTAATACTATTAGCTTCGGCTTGTTTTATTTTTAGTATTGCTTCGGCTTCACCTTCAGCGATTCTAATTTGTGATTCTTTATTGGCTTCAGCTCTTAAAATAGCGCTTTGTTTTTCTCCTTCAGCAATTAGGATGCTTGATTTCTTTTCACCTTCAGCTTTTAATATTGCTTCGCGGCGTTCACGTTCTGCACGCATTTGTTTTTCCATAGCATCTTGAATATCGCGTGGTGGGAGAATATTTTTCACTTCTACTCTATTGATTTTTATTCCCCATGGGTCGGTTGCTTCATCTAATATTGAACGCATTTTTGTATTGATAACGTCTCTTGATGTTAATGTTTGATCTAGTTCTAATTCTCCAATGATATTTCTTAGAGTGGTTGCAGTTAAATTTTCAATTGCGCTTATTGGATTTTCTACGCCATATGTATATAATTTTGGATCTGTAATTTGAAAGTAAACTACTGTATCTATTTGCATAGTTACATTATCTTTTGTAATAACTGGTTGTGGGTCAAAATCTTTTACTTTTTCTTTTAAGCTTACTACGCCAGCAACCCTATCGACAAATGGTATTTTAAAATGTAATCCATTGCTCCAAGTTGCATAATATGAACCTAATCTTTCAATGATATAGCATTGTGATTGTGGAACAATTTTTACGTTTGGAATTACTAAAATAATTACTAAAATTAAAATTACTAAAAAGACACTCATTTTTCTACCTCTACTTTCTCTACTTTTAATTTTACCCCATTTATTTCTAATACTTTTACTATATTATCAGGTTTTATGACTTTATCAGATGTAGCAGTCCAGCGTTTTCCGTCTACTTTTACTTCGCCTGATTTTGTTTTGGTTATTTTTTCTGTTACAATTCCTTGCATACCAATTATTCTATCAGCATTAGTAGCTTCTTTTTGGTGTTTTAATATATTTTGTAGTAGTGGTCTTGTGGTAGCAAGTAAAATGACCCCTAATATTACAAATACACCAAATTGTATAAGGTAATTATCCGTAAAAAATGAAATTATTAATGCGACGATTGCACTTGCGACAAACCATATTGTTGTTAAATTAATTGTTGTGGCTTCTAATATTGTTAATATAACAATGATTATTAACCAAGTTACCCATTGATCCATATTTTTACCTCCTAATTTAATTATACTATATAGCAAAAGAAAAAACAACAAATATGGTTTATTTGTTGTTTTTAATCTTTATATAAATATATTCATATTCTTAGTTATATATGTTTTTTATTCATTTATAGTATATGGATTTGTTTCTGTTCCTTCACCTGATAATATAATATCAGGGATTAGGTTAAAAACAACTTTTACATAATTTTGTAAATAAAAAGGGTAAAATTAATATTTATCCTAGCTAATATAGCAATAAGAAGACACATCATCGCGAACAACGCATTGCGAGCTTGAACCAGCAGGATATACATAAACGTGCCCTGTGGTATAAGCAAATACACTAACGTTAATATCATGACACTCTGTCTCTGTTCTATAAATTTTATATTCAGAATCCTCAAAAGCATTAGCCATAAGATTTTGATTATTAGTGTACTCATTAGGTATCAAACAATACAATAAATCATTTTTTATAAAACATGCCTCTGAACTTGTAACAAGTCCATTAGATAAAGTATGCTTTAAAAAATAATTTTTACCTAAATTTTTATAATTAGTTGTCACGCATCTAGCGAATCTACAGAATCTCAAATGCAACATTTTCTGTTCCCCATCTATATACAATATCATCAGTCGGAATAGGCTCTGGTTCTGGTATTATTGGAGTATCAGTTCCACCACTTCCATCAGATTGTGCATAATCTAGAGTTAAAGTTAACTTAGAACTTATTGGTTCCATTTTACTTATTGTAACATCTTTGAATGTTCCTACTACTGTTATATCTTTACTTTCTCCTGCAGTTATTGTTTGTGTTGCTTCTGTAAATGTCATATTTTCTCCTGCAGTTGTTGTTTCTCCATTTATAGATGCTGCAAATGTTACATATTCGTTATCTGGCTGTGACATTGTTATTTTTTCTAATGTTTCATCTAAACTTCCTGAGTTTGTTACTGTTATTACATATTCCATACTGTCACCTGGTGATACTAAGTTTGTTTCAAATGATGCAGTTAATGTATTTACTCCTGTTGGGTCAGATGCATTTGTTGCATTTCCTTTTAATACATTTGATGTTATCTTTGTTATTTTTATATCCCAGTTACTTGTGATATTTGATGTACCGTTTATTTTTAGTACTGTACTAAAGGCGGCATATCCGACTACCATTAATAGTACTACTGCACATAACTCCTATTATTATATTTATAAAAGCAATATATTTAGCTGTTTTATCATTAAAAAAGTAAGGATTTTTATTTCCTTACTTTGCTTTTTTTTCACCTTTAACTTCTTTAACAATTCCAAGTACTGTATTTAATTTTTCTTCAAATACTTTTATTTTTTCTGCTTTATCTTTAATTTCATTTTGTAAATCTTTAATTTTGTTATCTCTAGCTTCAATTGTTTCTTTTAACTTGTTATTTTCTTGTGTTAAATTATCTATATGTTCATTTTGTTCCTTTATGTTATCTGTTAAAGAATCATTTAATCTTTGGGTCTGTACTTTTTCTACTCTATCGATTTCAATTTGTTCTTTAGCTTTATTTGTTTGCCTTGTTAATTCATCAGTTGTTGTAACATAGTCTTTTGATAATTTATCAACTGTTTTTGTAAATTCTTTACTAAGTGTAACAATTTTTCTATTAAGACGTTTATTTTCAGCAGTAATTTTGTTGTATTGGATTGTTCTTTTTGTGTTAAAGTTTGCTTCTGTCAAATAACTTTTAATTGTTTGTAATTTTTCAATTTCTTCTGGGGTTAAAGCTTCTTTATTATAGTGTTGTTGTGCGAAAGTAAATGTATAATCATTATAATCTACAAATAATGTTAGATTTTTTAAATCTCTTGTTTTTGATTTATCTAATAATTTTGGTTCAACATCTACTTCTTCATAAATATTTTGTAGTTTTCCTTCTGATTCCATTGGTTCTGGAACTTCAATTTTAGGGAATTCTTCTTCGAGTTTGTTATGTATTTTTTCTTGAAGACTTTCATTATCTGGAACTACAATAGATTCTGTTTCTAATGGTGGTAATTCATTTTCTGAAACTTCTTCAGTGATTATCCCATCTTCAGCAATAACTGTTGGTTCTATAATACTTGGTTCTTCTTCGGTTATAGTAGCTTCTTCTATAGCTGGAGTTTCTAATTCAGTAATTATTGGTTCTTCTTTTTCTGGTAATTCTATTTCAGCATTATTTTCTTCTACTTCCTCAAGTTCTGTAGTAGTTTCAACTATTGGTTCTGGTGTTTCTTCTTGAACAAGATCTGCAGATTCGCCAAAAATTGAAACTGGTGTTTCTATATTAACTTCTGGTGTTTCATCATAAACTGGTTCTATTGCTTTTCGTTCATCATAAACTGGAGTTAATATATATTCTTTCATGACAGCCACCTCAACATTA
>CAMYRF010000070.1 GCA_947296775.1 uncultured Mycoplasmatota bacterium | reverse complement strand
GCATTTATACTGGTTGTATTTCCTTTACTATCTGTATTTACAACTCGCCCAGCATTTTCTCCTATATTAATGTTCCGATTACATTACTTTGTACTATTTTTGATTGAATTTCCATTGCATATGTAAAAATGTATGGTACTGACACCAATAACACCATTGTTACTAAAGCATTTGTTACTAGCTTACCAAAACCTTTGGATTTATCTGAGAATAAGTTAGGATCGATTATATATTGAATTAGGGAAAAGCTTACTTTAAATAACATGAAAATTCCTAAAAGAACATATATTCTTCCTATTAAGGCACCAAGCGGTGTACTATCATCAAAGGAAAATAGATTTATTTCAGAAAGATAGATAAACAATTTATAAATAACTGTAATTAGTCCATATACAATATTGTCAACGAAAAACATTACAGTTCTTAATAGATTTGTGAATATTTCCATTTTATTCCTCCTTACTTTTTATTAATCTGCTATTTATTTTCTACACCGCAGAATGGTTGACCGTCAGCACCGATCATAACTGTTCCCCCACTATTTTCATTTATTGTATTTATAATCCAACCTACAAGAACAGGTAAAAGTAATAATACTATAACTACAACAATTCTATTACGTAAATATTTAAAAGTATTTCTAAGTTTTTCATCATCCATTCCTGTTATTGCCTGGATAAAATTAACCATAGTCATAATTATTAATAAAATTATTCCTATAATATCTATAATCCACAAGAAAGTTGTTATAAGTTCCCCTAAATAACTATTAATTGGTCCACAAACATCTCCTACTTCTTGAATTCCGTATTCACCTACATTATTTTTGTTGTTTGATCCCCACGTTTTTATTTTTTTAATATCATTATCAGCAGTTAATCCTGCCTCTTCACGATTCTCTTCTATAAGTTCATCAGCTGATTTTGCTGTATGACCATCATAGTCTCCCTCGTGAGATGTTGGAGTTCCAGAACTAGGGCATACATTAACTGTTTTTTTCATCTTTTTCCATGGTTTTGATTTTGACTCAAAGCTTAGTTCTATTTCGTTTGAGATATCATTTTTACCTGAAGCATATGCATATATTGTTGGACATTTCCATGTGATTGAATTACTTGGGTTAAGTGGATCACTATTTGTTAGACCGCTTCCTCCAGTAGTAAAATGACTTTTATTCTTAGCACTATTATAAAAAAGGTCATTGAAGTTTTTTATTGAGCATTGGCTTTCACTTAATGTTGTTTTACTATTTCCATTTCTAGTTTCTGTATTTCCACATGCTGTAATTACATAGGCATCATAATTTCCGTTTTTATTTTGGAAAGCAGTTATTCTAATGATAAATGGTTTTAATTGTGCTGTTGTTGCATTACTTGGTGTAAATTCCACTTCATATTGACAATCTGCATAGCCTTTTCCATTGGCCACTTCTGCTATATTGTTAGCCAAAGCTTGATCTGTGTTTATAAAAAGCGCACTAAAAAACAGAACAAAACAAATAACTAATGTTTTTGATATATTATTCTTCATATAAGCAACTCCCTATTTTGTATTTTTTCACATATACATTATAACATAAAAAAAAGCAACAATAAACAAATATTGAAGCTTTTTCATATTTTATTCTTAATTGTTTGTTTCGTTTTCGTCAGCTGTATCTCTTGGTTCTACTCCATTGATGAATTTTTTACTACAAGACCAAATATCTTCTGGATTTTCACCATCAGTATTTGATTCTCTTTCAACACCAGCAAGTAGGTTTACAACAAGCTGAACAATAGTAATAACTAAGAATACTAATATAGCAGAGATAAGTCTAGATACGAAAGACTTTTGATATTTTTTAACATCATCTTCTTTTTTTGCAACTACTGATTTAGCAAAATCTAGCATTCCCCAAATAATTAATAATATTGGTACTACTACTTTGATAAGTTTAATAATAGTTGCAACTACGTTGAATAATGTATCTGGAACTTCTATTCCAGCACATAGTGTAGTATTTTCTGTTATATCTAACAAATTAAATAATCCTAGCATTTATACTCCCTGCCTTTCTAAATATAATATTATTATTGTGGTCGTTGACCTGTAAGGAACCCGTTAACACAAGTCCAAATGCTGGTATCATCGACTTTATATCCATCAGTACCTGCATCTTCAGTCATTGTTCCAACTAGGTTAAGCAACAATTTAACAATAGTAACTACTAAGAACAAGATTACAGCAGCAATTAATCTTTTGATAAATACTTTTTGTCCTGCTTTAATTTTATCTTCGTCTCCACCAACAACAGCTTTAGCAAAATCGATCATACCCCAAATAATCAATAAAATTGGTACAACTACTTGGATAAGCATGATAATTGTTCCGACAACGGCGAACACTGGTTGTGGAATATCCTTACAAGCTCCAGTCATTGTTACTGCTAAAACATTAGCTAAATCTACATTGTTTAATAACATTTCCATATTTCTCTTTTCCTCCTCTTTATGTTATAATGATACTTAATTTTTGGCTTTTTGTCAATATTTATCGTTATTTTCTTTACTATTTAACTGTAAAAGTTAAACAATTTGTTAAATTCTCGTTTTATGATTTTAGGAGATTTCAATTAAATTTATTAGAATTTACTATAAAATTAAATTATTTATGCATATTTTTGCGTTTTTTTAAGTTTTTTGCAGGAATTAACTATACTTTTATCGTATGTTATATATGAAAGGTGATTTTTTCCTTTCATATATAGGAGTTTTTAATAAAGAATAAAGGATGCTTTAAATATACTAGATAGTTTATTTAGGAAAGGATGATGTAATATAAACGATAAAAATATTAAATATGATTTTACAAGAAAGGATTTAGAAAAATTAAGTGAAGAAATGAAAATGGTTCCTTTAACTTATGATTTTTCTTTTAAAAGAGTATTCGAACTTAATCCCAAAATTCTTAAACAATTTTTATTTGAAGTTTTAGACTTAGAAAGAATAGTTGATCCTAAAAAGTGTAAGATGAAAATTAACCCAAATGAGTTAACAAAAACTAATAGTAATGAATATCAAAAGACACTAGATGTATATGTTGTATTAAATAAAAATATTCATATCGATATTGAAATGAATAGTAAATATTTTGAAGATATAAAACTTCGGAATTTAATGTATGTAGATAAAGCAAATAGTCTTCTTTTAGAAAAAGGAGATGAGTATAAATTATTAGATGAAAAATTTTTATATCAGCTTAACTTAAATGCGATGGAAAAACAAGTGGTATTTGGCGAAGATGTAATTGTTCCTTACGGAATAAATACAGGAAAAATATATAATGAAAACAAAAAAGTTGTAGTAAAATTTCTTGCTTATTATAGGTATTTATTTTATAATAAAGGTACTAAAGAAAAATCTGATATATGGCTTGCGATGCTTACAGCAGAAGATTTTACTGAACTTTATGATATATTAGATGAAATACTCACACCTAATGAAAGGAATAAATTTATAAGGGATGTGGTTATGATGAGTAAAGATAATTTTATATTACACGAATGGGAAAAGGAAAAACTTGATGCCTTAGTAGAAAATCAAATGAAGAAGAATAGTTTTAATGCTGGTAAAGAAGAAGGCCTTGAACAAGGGCTTGTTCAAGGTTCCAAAGAAAAGCAAAGGGAAATTGCTAAGAATATGATTAAGGAAGACGTAGATATTGATTTTGTAATTAAAGTTACAGGATTAAGTGAAACAGAATTAGAAGAATTAAAATAATTTTTCTACATTGTTACTTTTAATTATTATAAAAAGGTCTATTTGAATAAATCAAATAGGCCTTTTTTCTTTTCTTCTGTTTCATCATTTTGTTTTACAAAACCTAGTTTTACCAAGAATGAATCAAGCGTACTATTACCATTTTCTTGATCATATAATGGTGGTAAACTGTAGAAGATTTTTGTATTTGTTTCATATTCGAAATCTAAAATATCATGATTACTTAGCAGGCTTTTATTTAACACTAAGCGTTTGTTTCTATATGGTTCAAATGCTTTTGGGTTTCTAGATAAAAGCTTATTAAGTTTTATTTTAGATGGTTCAATTAAGTAAATAGTTTCTTTTACTAATCCTTCGGCAGAAGGACTATTATTAATATCTACTAAAATTACATCACTGCTACTATATTTTGATAGATTATTTCCTAATTCTTGTGATGCAATACTGTGCATATTTTTATCACCAAAATACATAAAATCACGTTTGTCTAATTCTAAAGCAACTACATTATAGTTTCTTTCTAATTGTTTTTTCATGATATATCTAAGTGTCGTAGCACCTGCTTCTTCAGTTATGTTTTTAATACCTATAACTGTGGCTTTAGCCGATTCTGTATATACTTGCGTTGGTGCGACTGGTCCTGTACTAGAATCATGGGTTGTATCTAATTGATGATACTGAGCAACATCACGGTAACTATTAGGGTTATTGTATAAATAAGTAACTCCTTCAGCATTCATTGTGAAGTTATAAATACGCATTGATATTAAATCAGATAAATACTCAGGGCTTGTTACTTCTGGAGATCCATCTAAAAGTAATATCAAACGGTCCATATCTAATGATAGAGATAATTTTTGTAATGTTTTGATGTCTTTATAATTTTTTAACGCAGTAATGTCTAGGATCATTCTTTGGAAGAAGAAATTTTTAAAAGTGTCAACTATTTCATCAACTGAAAATTCTCCTTCTAATGATTTTATTACATCAATATCTAAGTCTGCCAATGCATCTCTATATTTATTTGCAACTATTACGTTCATATTGACCTCCTTTTTCTAACTGTCTATTTGAGTAAATGTAATTGTTTCTCCATTAACTGGGATTTTTAATAATTCTCCGATTACAGGAATATCAAAAAACATAAAGGTTGTAACTCTGTAATAAACACCACAGCGTTCTTTATTGGTACCGTTGCCCTTATCACATGTATCTATTTTATATACGCAGTATTGGTATTTACTACTACCACTTACTAGCGTACCTTTATCGCTGTTACAATTATCTCTATGGCTTGCTAAGCCTGTAATTGGACGGTAACCAATTCCAGTTCCGTTTTCTCCTCCTGCAGCTAACCAAGTTTCGATATTTTCTGCAGCATTATCATAGGCTTGTGTTGCTGCAGTATATGTATCAATTGGGTTAGATGGAAGTTCAGCTTCTTTTTCTATTTCCTCTATAATTTTGTTTTTTACTTTATAAGCTTTTGAATAGCTTAATGATCCTACAAAGAACATAATTAATATTACAACAAATGTAATTATTATATAGAAAAGCATGGCATTACTTATCGATTCTTTCATTGTACGCTTGCACTAGGCCTATTTGTGAAATTATAGGTCCTTTCTCCTTTTGTATAAACTGGGATTTTGAAGCTTCCAACAATTGGTAAATCGATATAGATATAACTAGCTACACTATAGTTATAGTAAACTGGTTCATTATCATCGTTTTTACTATTATCTTTAGTGGCTGTATCATCAACGTGGTAATATACACAATAAAGGTAAGTTCCATCTTGTGGCTCTAATGTCATACCTTTTCTTTGCGGACAATCTGAATTATCCTGTGTATAACCAATTGTTTTTAATTTACCTGCAATATCTTGTCTTGCTGGTTCATTATATCCTTCATACTTTTCTATAGAATCTAATATTCGGTTATTAACTTTATATGCTTTGTAGTAACTTAGAGTAGCCGCCAGTATGCCAAAAACAATGATTATAAATAGAATTATCATATTATATGTAAATGTTTCTCCTATTCCTTGTTGCATAAGGCTACCTCCTTTTTACTTATTCTTTTAATTATTTTCCGCTATGGTCTTTATTGTTTTCACAGCCTGTATCTGGTGCACCTACACAT
>CAMYRF010000069.1 GCA_947296775.1 uncultured Mycoplasmatota bacterium | reverse complement strand
AAACAAGATATCACGAAAAAACACAATGCGCTGGAGGGCCAGCTGCAATTGCCGCATTTCTTTTAGGAAAGTGGAATCAAGATGTTGAAATCGCTGGATTACTTGGAAATGATGAATATGGTAAAAAAATAAAAAAAGAATTTTCACTAAACCACGTTAAAATAAATAACTTAGTTTTAGATGAAAACACCTCAACTTCACATAGTTTAATTTTAGCCAATAAAGAAAACGGATCTAGAACAATATTAATGTATGTTCCAAAGCATCAACATCTATTACCATTTACTCCAAATGAAGAACCAAATATAATTTTATTAGATGGGCATGAATATGAAGCAAGTAAAGAACTATTAAAAAAATATCCTAACGCAATCACCGTTATTGATGCCGATAGAGACAAAAAAGAAATAGTTGAACTTGCTAGAGAAGTAAAATACCTAATATGTTCAAAAAGCTTTGCAGAAAAAGTAACTGGTATTAAAATAGATTTTAATGATAAACTAACACTAGTTCAAAACTATACAAAAATGGAAGATATGTTTAAAAATAATATTGTTATAACGCTAGAAGAAAATGGCGCATTATATAAACATAATAATCAAATAAAAATAATGCCATCAGTAAAAGTAAAAACAATAGATTCAACAGGTGCTGGCGATATATTTCATGGAGCATTTGTTTATGGCCTTGCCAATAATTTTGATTACGAAAAAAATCTAAAATTCGCCGTTCTAGCATCAGCCTTATCAGTAACTAGAATAGGTAGTTATAAATCAATCCCAACCTTAGAAGAAATGAATGATGTATATGACGAAATTAAATGAGATGATTTTTCTAGACAGTTATCCCAAACTAGATTTACATGGATATGATAGAGAAACTGCTAGAGTAGCCATAAATGATTTTATAGAAGATAACTACAAAATGAAAAAAGAACTAATAACAATAGTTCATGGAAGAGGAACTGGAATACTAAGAGAAACAACAAAAAATACATTACAAAAACATCCACTAGTAATAGAATTTAAAACACATTACTTTAATGAAGGATGCACAGTAGTTCAACTAAAAACCAAATAAAGAGTTTTAAAACTCTTTTTTACTTGTAAAAAAATAAATATTAATATATAATTATATAGTAGAAAGTAGGTAGGTGGCATATGCAGAAAAAAGGGTTCACTCTAGCAGAACTCCTAGGAGTAATAGTAATAATAGGCTTACTTTTATTACTTATAATCCCACTAATAATAAATGGAGTCAAAAATAGGGAAGATGATGTTGAACAAACACAAAACAATATAATCTTTGAAGCAGTAGGAGAGTATTTAGATTTAGATGAAGATAAATACCCAAGCGTTCCAGGGAATATATATTGTGTTAGTCTTCAAGACTTAATAGACGCAGGTAAATTAGTAGATCCAGTAAAAAAAATAGTAGAAGAAGGAAACTACGATACCAATTTTACAATTGAAGTTATCATTTCTAAAGAAGGAACAAGAAAATATAGCGTTGCTGACGGGGAATGTAAACCATATACTTCAAAAGATATTGAATTTCTAATTAAACCAGGAAATAATAAATGGTCAAAAGAAAAAACAGTAACTATATTCTATCCAGAAGAATGCGGAACAGATTTTATATGCACATATAAAAAAGATAATAATGCAGAACAAACTGTGACAAGTGGAAAAACTGCAACTATCACCTTTAATCAAAATGGTCAAATTAAAGCCAATATGAAAGGTAAATCAGAAATTGAAAAAACAACCAAAGTAGAAAAAATAGATACTCAAAAACCTAAATTAGTAAAAGTAGAATTAAAAGAATGGAATTATGATTCACAACAAAGAATAGATTTAACAATGACAGACGCACACAGTGGTGTAGGAGGATATTGTTTTAGTCATTCACCAACAAAACCAACAGATCCAAACGATTCATGCTTTACAAATGTTAGATTTCCGGCTTATGGTGGAACAGGAACTATTACAAAATACTTAAATGTTGGACAATGGTATATTTATATCAAAGATAGAGTAGGTAATATTAGAGGCTATGACGATAACGACCTTACCGCTGATGAAAAAGCTAAATTCACCTTTAAAGTCGAAGATAATGATCCGCCAACAGTATCATTTAATCCAAATAGTAAAGACTGGTCAAAAACTGCTGATGTAACAGTAACTTTAAACGACCCAAAAAGTGGTTTAAAAGCAAATCAAAACATATACTATGCATGGAGTACCAGTAATACTCAACAGCCAAGCTATTCATCATATGTAAAAGCAACCAATGTAAAAGGTGCAAAACAAACAACAGTAAAAGTAAGTGCTAGTAATTTAAATGGAACATATTATTTGTGGATTAAATCAGGAATTGAAGATTTAATTGGCAATAAATCAGTTGCTACAAAAAGTGGAGCATTTAAATTCGATAATACTAAACCAACATGCAATCTAAAGCTTTCAGCAAGTCCATCATCATCTGGATGGTATACAACAAGTAACTTAAGTGTAATTCTTACAACCAGTGATGCACATTCAAAAGTAAAAAGCTCTGTAGTAAAAGATACAATCGGAAACACTTATGGTGGAAATGGGACAACAAGCGCAACTATAGTAGTACCAGACTCAAACGGAATAACATACAGCGCTACAATAACAGATAATGTTGGAAATGTTCAAACATGTAGTAGTGGTTCAATCAAAAAAGACTCAACTCCACCAACAATAACTGATAAAGGGAATGTTGATGTCGGTAGCGTAAGTGGCGTCAAAGCCAGTGATGATTTAAGTGGAATCGGATCATATAAATATGCATTTGTTACTCAAAAAGAAGCACCATCAGTTAATAGTAGTAAATGGATTGATGATAGAAATGGCGGTCCTAAAGATTGCACATCTACAATTTATGTTTATGTAAAAGTAACTGATAAAGCAGGAAACGCCACTATAAAATACTTAGGATCATATGAATGTTGTAGTAAAAGTAACTATAAGGGCTGCCCACAAATGCAAACTTGTCGTTCTTCAGCTCCAGATCATTTAGATACAAGCTCAATGACTAATTTACATTCTACTACCAAGTCTTGTTCATCAGATGGTGTACAGTGTAAACAAGTATACACCCCAACAACAGTTTATATTATAAGTGAAAGTGGTTCATACTATTATGTAAGAATTAAAGCAGGCGATAGTTTTAAATGGGCAGGAAGTAATAGTAATTATCCAGGAGGAAATGACAACTACTATGGATATATACATTCCGCATGTTTAATGAAAAATGTAAATAGCAGTAACTTTTGTGTATATCCTACTTGCCCAGGATAAAATGGAGGTTGAATATGAAAAATAAAAAAATAATATATGCATTACTAATACTATTGATTATTCTAATAATATCACTTGTATTCATTGTTGTTATGCCAAATAAAAAAGAAAATCAAAAGCAAATAGATCCGTTTTCATTAGAAAATATTGAAAAAATTCAAATGTGTACAAATGATAATTGTCCTAATATAAAAGAAAATATCTATGCCGACATTAGTTATGATAGTGACATTGCTAGTTTACAAGAAAGAATAAAAAAGATTAACCAAGATACAAAAAACTATTATAATCAATCAAAAAAATCTAACATGAATGATGCTAGCTGTGAAAATGTAAAAAATCAATATACACACAGCATTATGACAGATACAGAATATATAACATACACTGGGAAAAAATATATCAGCATTTCCGTAAAAAGAATTACTGGAAATATATGCACCGATGAAATAAAACATTTACCAATAGAAACATATATTTTTAACATCGACACAAAAAAAGAAATAACCAGCCAACAATTAAAAAAAGAATTGGGAATTACCGATGAACAAATAATTTCATCAATTTCAACAAACATAGAAGAACTTAACAAAAACAATAACACAAATTTTACTATTAATGAAGTTATAGAAAATAATAATGATTATACTTTATATTACAACACGCTTGGTAAACTATGTGTAGAATATTATCAAAAATCTGATGATTCCTATTATTCTGCATTAATAAAATAAACTATTGAAAAGTCTTTAAAATAAGACTTTTTTATTTTCTTTGTAAAAATTGACAAACAAAATAAAATGTGCTAGAATACTAGACATTTATAGGGGGAATATTATATGTATGAAGAAAATAATAGAGGATTTGTGTTTGGAAACATTATTTTAAAATTATTAGTAGCTGTAATAGTAGTAATTTTAATCATTTGGCTATTTCCAACAAAAGGGTATATTAATAACCAAATAGATAAAAAAATAGGTGTTTCAGACAACCAAATATTTACAAACAATATAAATACAATGAAACAAGCTGCACTAGGTTATTATACTGGAAATCGTTTACCTCAAAATGATAAAACAGTAAAAATGACATTAAAAGAAATGTTAGAAAAAAATCTAATCACAGAAATTACTGATAATGAAGGAAAATCATGCGATAAAGAAAAATCATATATTGAAGTTACAAAAGAAAAAGAAGATTATAAATTAAAAGTAAACTTAACTTGTAAAAATAAAGAAGAGTATGTTGTAAGTTATTTTGGTAACTATGACTACTGTACAAGTGGCGTTTGCGAAAAAAAAAAAATTAACTGAAAATGAAGCTGAAGAAACAAATAGTGAAGTAACTAATATGGCTACTGAATGTCAATATTCAAAAGCAACTGGTGGTTACTGGACTAATTATGGAAATTGGTCTAATTGGACTACACAACAAATAAATAGTTCAAATAGTAGACAAGTACAAACAAAAACAGAAAAAGTTCAAATTGGTACAAAAACAGTTCAAACAGGAACTACTACTCAAAAATATACTCCAAAAAAACTTACCTTTAGTAATGGTTCTGTAGTATATGAGTGTGGTAGCGAATATACAAACGCTGGAAGATACACATCCCCAAAATACTGTCTTAAAACAGTTCCAAAATATGAACAAACACCAGTTTATAAAAACGTTACTTACTATAAATATCGTGATCGTAAATATATAAGTAATTCTACTGATTATAAATGGAGCACATGTGATAATAGTGAATTATTAAACAAAGGATATATTCAAACCGGGCAAACAAGATAATACACCAAATAAGGTGTATTTTTTTGTAAACTACCGTTCAAAACTACTAGAAATGTTTGACTTACATTACTGCATATGATATTATTGATATAGTAGGAAAATAGACGGAAGGTGAAAGCACATGGAAGAAAAATACATATTTGAATACGACGATGAAAACAATTTCAAGAAGCTAGAAAGTGCTTTAAAAAAATATAACATGCTTGCGTATAAAAAGTTATATTTTGAATATTATCCAACATTAAAAGGCGGAAAAATCATTGGTGATAAAACAAAAACAGATGAAAATGGCGATTACTATGAAGTAAAATTACCAACCGATGCTTTATTTTCTAAAGTACATGGAGATGCTAAACTTCATTATCGTGTCAATGAAACAAATAAAACAATAACAATTTTAACACTAAGTCCAGAAGATATCCTAAGTGAAGGACATCAATCTGAATTAGTTACATATAAAGGCGTAATGGTGTCAAAAGAACACTCAGAAAAAGATATGTTTAAAATTAATCTATTAAATATGATACAAAAATAGGGCACATCAAATGTACCTTATTTTATTTAAGGGGGAAATACCATGATAAATGAACAAGTATTCATAAAAAGAAATCAAAGAAAAGCTTATCAAAATAATGAACAATTAATTTATGAAGTAAAAGTACCAAGTGTAGTAGAAGGATTAGTCCATTTTAATCCAAATACATACATTCTTACATTACCAAAAGAAACAAAAGATTGTATTCTATCATTTGAAAATTCAGTAGTTTATCTAAAAGGAAATAAAAAAGGTTCATTAAAACCTTTAGATAAAATAAAAATTCTTTGTGAATGTTTTATAT
>CAMYRF010000068.1 GCA_947296775.1 uncultured Mycoplasmatota bacterium | reverse complement strand
AAACATCTATATTTAGATGTTATTTAGACATTATTTTTTTTAAAGATCTAATTTCTCTTGCAGTCATTCTTACTTTTTTACCATTAATTGTTATTGTTTGTAAGTTAAGTTTAAATGCATGAGGAGTCGCATTAAGAGCGTGTGAACGGCGATTACCGTGTAAATTCTTTTTACTTGTTACTTTTTTTGCCATAATAAACCTCCTTAAGTTTTTTTCTTTCGCTTTATAACTTTACCACAAAATGGACTTCAAGTCAAATATTTCCTTTAAAATTATATGAAAAATAGTATAAAACATTTCCAAATATGCTCATTTATAGTAAAATATTAATAGAAGAAGGTGAAGTTATGAGCTATGTTCCACTTAATGTAAAAACAGGTAATTATTTGCTTTCTAGTATGATTAAGATACCAGAAATTGTTAAAATGGCTAAAGAAAAAGGCTTAAAAAGCTTAAGCATTGCCGATAATAATATGTATGGTGTGATTGATTTTTATAAAGAATGTGTAAAAAATGATATAAAACCAATTGTTGGCCTTGAAATTACTGTGGAAAACTTTAAACTGGTTTTATATTGTATGAATTATAATGGTTATAAAAATTTAGTTAAATTAACGACTATTGCTTATGAAAGAGATTTAACTTTAGAAGATTTAGCAAAACATAGCTCTGATATTTTATGTGTTTTACCTTATGAAAGTAAAGTTTTATATAATGATATTAAAAAAATATATGAATATTTATTTATTGGTTATAAAAATGATGATGAAAAAGCTTTAATTAAATCTTCTAATGCGGTTTATTTTAATGAAATTTTATGTTTAGAAAAAGAGGATGAAGTTTATTTAAAATATTTATATGCGATTAGAGATGGGAAACTTGCATTAGAAATTGTTTCTTCTAACTTTGATGTTAGTTTATTTCCTTTAAAATATGTTGATGAGGAAAGTAATCATAAAATAGAGGAATTATGTAATTTAGAAATTCCATTTCATCAAGAACTTATGCCTTTATATCCTATCGAAATGGAAACTATCGATTACTTAAAAAAAGAATGTATTAAAGGTCTTAGAAAAATTTTTGGTGATAGTGTTAATAAAAAATACAAAATTAGATTAAAATATGAGCTTGATGTTATTAATAAAATGGGTTTTTGTGATTATTTTTTAATTGTTGCTGATTATATTAAATATGCGAAAGATAATGGAATTTTAGTCGGCCCTGGAAGAGGAAGCGCGGCTGGCTCCTTAGTTGCTTATTTATTAAATATTACAACGGTTGATCCACTTAAATACAATTTATTATTTGAAAGATTTTTAAATGTTGAAAGGGTAAGTATGCCCGATATAGATGTTGATTTTGAGGATTCAAGACGTGATGAGGTATCTGAATATTGTATTAGAAAATATGGGTCTAAGAGAGTTGCGCCTATTATTACTTTTGGAACTATGGGGGCAAGACAAGCTGTTAAAGATGTTGGCAGAGTTTTGAATGTTGATAGTAAGAAATTGGATTTACTTAGTAAACAAATGGATCCTAGAATTTCTTTAATGGAAAATTCTAAAATTTTTCAGGTTAGTGATTTACTAAAAATGAATGAAGATTTACGCATGGTTTATAAAATTGCTTTAAAATTTGAGGGCCTTAAAAGACATTCTTCAGTGCATGCAGCTGGTATTGTTATGTCGAGATATGATTTAGATGAAGTTATTCCTTTGGATCATAGTCATAATGATTTTTATACAACTGGGTATGATATGACTTATTTAGAGGAAATTGGTCTTCTTAAAATGGATTTTTTGGGCCTTAAAAATTTAACCGTTATAAATAATATTTTGTCTGAAATACCCGATTTAGATTTTGATAGTATTCCTGAAAATGATCCACTTACTTTAGATATATTTAACAAGGCTAATACTATTGGTGTTTTTCAGTTTGAATCTGAGGGAATGATTAATTTTTTAAGGAAATTTAAACCGACTACTTTTGATGATATTGGTGCTGCTTTAGCGCTTTATAGACCTGGTCCAATGAAAAATATTGATTCTTATATTAGAAGAAAAAATGGACTTGAAAAAATTGATTATTTTGATTCTAGTTTAGAAGAAATTTTAAAACCTACCTACGGAATTATTATTTATCAAGAACAGATAATGCAGATTGCGAATGTAATGGCAGGTTATAGTTTTGCGGAAGCTGATATTTTAAGAAAGGCCATGAGTAAGAAAAACGAGGATGTCTTAGCTTCTGGTAAAAATATGTTTATTAATAGAAGTATCGAGCGTGGTTATGATAGGGAACTAGCTACTAAAGTTTATGATATGATTTATAGTTTTGCTTCTTATGGTTTTAATAAATCGCATTCTGTTGCTTATGGAGTGATTTCTTATAGGATGGCTTATTTGAAAGCTCATTATCCACTTGTTTTTATGAAGAATTTACTTTCTTTAGCAATCAATAGTGAATCTAAAACTAAAGAATATATGTATGAGTGTAAACTTAATAATATTGAGATTTTGCCGCCTGATATTAATATAAGTATGGATGATTATTTTATTAGTAATAATGGTATTGTTTTTCCACTTACAAATATTAAAGGTGTAGGAATAAGCGCGGTTAAGGTTATTTTAGATGCTCGCAAGGAAAAAGAATTTTCTGATATTTTTGATTTCGTTAAAAGGTGTTATGGAAAAATTGTCAATATTAAGATTCTTGAAAATTTGATTTTAGCTGGGGCTTTTGATAAACTTGGTTTTAATAAAAAGACTTTAATAAATAATTTAGAGATGATTACTAATTATGCAGAAATTGGTGAATTGCTGGATGATGAATTTATGAAACCAGATCTTAATTTATATGAAGAATTTTCTACTAGTGAAATTATGAGTAATGAGCTTAAGGTTTATGGTTTTTATTTAAGTAAACATCCTATAACTCAGTATAAACTTACTTATGATAGGGCTATTGAATTAAGACATCTTAATTCATATTTCGATAGAGTTGTCGATTTAGTTATTTATGTGGAAAAAATAAAGGTTATTGATACTAAGAAAAAAGAAAAAATGATGTTTATTACTGGTAGTGATGAACTTTCTAAGGTGGATATTGTTTTGTTTCCAAAGGTTTATAATCGCTATTATGATGTTAATATTGGAGATATTTTACATGTTAGAGGTAAAGTTGAAAAACGTTTTGATCAGATGCAGGTGGTTGCAAATATTTTGAAAAAATTGAATTAAACTATATATTTTTATTTATAAAAATGTTATGATGAATAGTAGAGGTGATAGAATTGAAAGGGGAAAAGGCTCGTTTA
Source organism: uncultured Mycoplasmatota bacterium (assembly GCA_947296775.1). Lineage (GTDB taxonomy): Bacteria > Bacillota_I > Bacilli_A > RF39 > UBA660 > Coprosoma. Next base: position 2,663 of record CAMYRF010000068.1, on the reverse strand, counting down.
ATAATTATTTATATATTGATTGCGGTTATTATTGGTTTAGTGGGCTATTTAATTTATAATTTTTTTATGAATACTAATGATGAAAATGATGATATAACTGATCCAGCGGCTATAACAGATAGTATTATCACTGAAGATTGCACTTTTGAGGTTACTAGCAATGATTATAGTACGATTATAAATGGTCAAACCTCAAATATTTGTGGTGGGTTTAATAAATTGGTGATTAATGATATTGTTTTAGATGGTAAGAATATGGATGTTTCTGTTATATATTATAATGGTGATTCTATTAATGGTAATAACAATGCTGGTTTTTATATTGATGATAAAAGGGTAGTTAAAAATGCTTCTAAAAAGTTTGTGAATCATATTGGTGTTTTTGATAACAAATTATTTATTTTTAGTCCTAATGATGGAAAACCTAATGTGGTTGTTTATAATAGTTTGGGTGAACGTATTTATGATTTAGAAACTGCTTTAGCACAAGCTAAAATTTCTGATCCTGCTTTTACTGAACTTGCGAAAACAAACACTAGTTTAGATACTACTTTAAAAAATTCAAGTATTAATAGTGCGACGTTTAATTTTGAACCTACAGGTTTTACTTTTAGTACTGATGCGAAAAATGAATGTAAAGTTGGTGAAATTATTGGTTCTACTTATAGTGTTGCATTTAGTGGAAATGATTTTACATTGCCACAATTTGTTTCTTACGTGAATTGTAATTCTTAAGCACTAAAAGGTGCTTTTTTCTTGCTTAAATTTTGGGTAAATGATATAATGTTTTTAATGAAAGCGAGGCGTTAAGATGTATTGTAAAAACTGTGGAACTAAATTAGAAGATGGCCAACAAGTTTGTTTAAATTGTGGGGTTATTGTAGAGGAAAATAAAACTGTTGCTGGTGAGTCAAAATCTAAAATTGCAGCTGGACTTTTAGCTATATTTTTAGGTGTATTTGGTGTACATAACTTTTATTTAGGTTATACAGGTAAGGGAGTAGCACAACTGTTGATAACTGTTTTATCTTGCGGAGTATTATCTTTTATTTCTTATATTTGGGCAGTTATTGAAGGCGTACTTATTTTAACTGGTAGTATTAAAGTGGATGCGAATGGAGCTTCTTTAACTGATTAATTATGAAAAATAGGATTAGAAGTTTATTGATTTTATTTTTAGGCTTAATTCTATTTCTTTTTTTATGGTTAGTTAGGCCTGGGTGTTTATTTAAAGAAGTGTTTTCTTTTCCTTGCACTGCTTGCGGAATGACAAGGGCTTTTGAATGCATATTTTCTTTTGATATTTTAAAGAGTTTTTCTTATAATATTCTGGCTTTTCCTTTGTTTTTGTTTACTTTAGTTTGTATCTTTTTTCTTATTTATGATTTGATCACTGGTAAAAATATATTTTTTGAAAAGGTAAATAGCTTTTTTTCAAAATATTATTTAGTTATTATTATTTTATTAATAATTAGTTGGTGTTTAAATATATGGGTATATAAAAACTAGTTTATTGTAAACTAGTTAAATCCTTTTGTTAAATTTTCAAGTATATTTTCTTTTTGTTCTGTAGTACTATTTTGCCAAAGTACTTCGAAAAATACGCCTAGGCCTGGAAGACTTTCTTCTGCGCCTTCTTTTAATGATCCTTCAATTGATTCTGATAATTCTTGTTTGTTAGTGTTTTTGAAGTTATCTTTTATATACCCTCTAATACTTATATTCATTTTATCATCCTTTCTAATTTAATTATGATGTCAAATATTTGTTTTTATTCAGATATGGGTATATTTTTTAATTTATTTCGTGTATAATGTTAATAGAATGGAGGAATGATTGTGATAGCATTAATCATTGTTATTGTAATTTTATTATTATTAGTATTTTATGTTATTGGGACATATAACTCATTAGTAAATCTTAAAAATAAAGTAAAAGATGGATGGGCTCAAATTGATGTTTTACTTAAAAGAAGAAATGATTTAATTCCAAATTTAGTTGAAACTGTAAAAGGATATGCGACTCATGAAAAAACTACTTTAGATGCGGTTATTGAAGCTAGAAATAAATCTGTAAATGCATCTACTCCTCATGAGGAAATGGCAGCTGCAGGTGAACTTACTAATGCATTAGGAAGATTATTCGCTTTATCTGAGGCTTACCCTGATTTAAAAGCTAATACTAACTTTTTAGATTTACAAAATAATTTGAAAGAAACTGAAGATAAAATTGCTTATGCAAGACAATTTTATAATGATGCAGTTATGGTTTATAAAAATAAACTAGAAATGTTTCCATCAAATATTATTGCGGGAATGTTTAACTTTAAACCTGAAGAATTCTTCGAAGTATCAGAAGAAGAAAAAGAAGTGCCAAAAGTACAATTTTAAGAACCTTTGTGGTTCTTTTTTTGTAAATGAAAATGTAAAGATAAATCAAAATGTTTGTTTATTTGGATATGTTAAGCTATAATTGTGGTATAAACTAAACGGGAGTATACATGATAAATATAGGAGAGGAAAAGATTTATGAATCAAACTAAAAAAAGAAATATTATTATAGGAGCATTATTAGGAGTATTACTACTAATGGCAGTAGGATAGGCAGCATTTAATAGTGTACTTAATATTACTGGTACATCAGGCATTAGCTCAAATTGGAAG
>CAMYRF010000067.1 GCA_947296775.1 uncultured Mycoplasmatota bacterium | reverse complement strand
CCTAAATTTTTCATTTGGCAAAATTGTTTTTTTTATAAAAAAAAACCAAAAAAAAAAAAACAAAAAAAAAAAAAAAAAACAAGGTAATTTTTTCCTTAGATATAGTTTAAATTTTAATTTAAACTTATATAAAAATAGACCAGTGTCTATACTGGGTCTATATATTTGAATAAATTATATTAGGTGATGTTTATGCGAGGATGGTGGTGTGGCCGCGGTAAATGGTGTATTCTTGGAATAATTTTTGGGATTATTTTATTCTATCAAATTTTAATTACTTTATTTATCGTTACACGTTTTAATGTATTTTTATTATTTTTCTTTATGATATGCGCATTTTTCTGTTTATTTAGATTGTTTTGGTGGTAAGGCTTTCAGATTTATAAAGTATATCTATTTCTTTACTTATTTTGGTACACATATTATATTCTGTACCTTCAAATTCAATTAGATTTGGCATACTTATTAATACAAACAGTAGTTTTTTTTCATCTTCCATTAGTGGATAATGAAGTTCGTACTCATTTAAAATATCTTCAAAATCAAAGTCTAGTACATGTTTTCTATATAGTTTATAAAGGTCAAAGACAGGACTTCCTATTTTGGCTTTATCCCAGCTTATTAAATATGAATTTTCGTTTCTAATAAAGTGATTTAGGTTTAGGTTACCATGTAAAACCACATTTCTTTGTTTTCTTTTGTTTTTTATAAGTTCGTGCCAACTTTCTAACTGATTTTTACAGTTATCGATGCTTTCATAAATTTTTGATATATTTCTAGCTAGTAAATATTCGCTTGGGCTCATGAATACTTTACTTTCTATTATGGTAATTATGTCTGTATAATAACTATATAAATAGTCTAAGTTACCGTCTATATCTTCATAAATTTCTTCATAATCATTTAAATCTATTTCTTTATAATGGGTTGTCTTACTATGTAACAAAGATACTAGAAATATTAAATCTAGTATTTTTTGTTCTTTGGGAATATTATAGTCTTGCAAATACTCAGTTATTTGATATTCATCTTCTTTTATATTATTTATAAATTTGGGCATATAATCGAAGTTTCTTGATTTTAAATAACTAAGTATTTCTTTATCTATTTTACTTTCTTTATAAACATATCTTCCATTATTGGTATCGATGATATTTGCTTTTCCATTTTTTTCATATCTAGTTGGTACTAGAGAATATCTTTTTAGAATTTCATTAATTTTCATTGGCTGGAATGATTATTTTATCACCGATTTTTACGTCTGATAAATTATTATAAGCATTAAGTGCTTCTTTGGTAACTTCATAGTCTTCTGAGATTGATTCTATTGTATCGTTTTCGGTAACAATATGAATTTTATAAACTATGTAAGCTTCATTTTCATCTAAACCATCAAATAATGATTTTACATTTATTCCTTCTCTTTCTTCTTTTGGTTTTGCTTCTTCTTCGAATGTTTCTAATTCTTCTGAAATAGTGGGAATTTCTTCTTGTTGTCTATCTTCGTTTTGATTTTCTATTGTTTCTTTTTCCATAACTTCCTCCTGCTCTTCAATATTATCAACTGAAAGTTCAATGTTTACTGACAATATTTTATTGTTGATAACTTCATAATAAAAATCACTAATATCTATTTCGGCATCTTCAATTATATATTTTTTATCGATGTTTATATTGAATGGTAATTCATATTCAAATGTATCTAAATGCATAGTTGTTTCAGTCATTTTATAATCACCACTAACAATAAATTTACCAGCTATTAAACTTTCTTTTTGGTTTGTAATTTCATGTTCTAGTGAAATACTATTTATCTCTGCGATGTTTGTATCAAATGAAATGTCTTTTTTAAATGGAACTAGTTTTTTCATTATATCTCCTCCTACATAAGTATATTAATTTATTTTATTTATATGTATTATTCTTGAAGTTCTTTTTCTAAAGGGTTTATTTGGTAACCTTTACCTTTTATATAGTTAATTATATTTTCTAATTGATTTTCTAATTCTTTATTTGTTTCTAAGGAAATAAGAGCTCCTTTTTTTATTTCTGTTTTTATATTTATATATGGTTTTTCTTTTATTGTGGCTGTAGGTATTATGGTGTAAGAATTTTGAATACTGCAACTTTTTAATGTTGTTTTATTTTTGTTTTCTGCATAACAATAATTGTTTTTTTGTTTTCCTGTTTTGGTTATTATAGTTTTCATCCAAACAAAGTCTGAGTGTGTATAGTCTTCTTTCTTGCTTAGATTTCCAATTGTATGGCCTTCTTTTATTAAGGTAATTACAAGATTATTATTTTTTTCTAAAAATGTATTATCAATAAAGAATGTGGCTTTTGTATTGGTTTTGTTTAGGATACTTATTATATTATTTAGATTAATATTATTTGTAACTTTAAATATTAAGGAAAGTGTTTTTTCGTTTTTATTTGCACTTATAATATATTTATCTTTATTATTTTTTAATTTGTTTTTTACTTCTAAGGGCTTATATACTAAAAGTTTTTCATCAAAGTATCCAATTTGTTTCATTTTAGTATAGGTTTTTTTTATATCTACTTTTTTTCCATCTTTTCCTGGAATTATTGTATTGCTTTTGATGGTGGCTTCTTTTGGCTTTTGCGTATAGTTGTTTTGCGATTCTTTTATTTCTAGAAGTAAGTCATCATTTAATTTGGAAACAACACCTACTTTTTCGTTATATATAAAACTTCCAATTAGAAGTGTGATTATGCCTAAAATTTGAAAACTTTGTTTCATAAAATCACCTTATGAAATTATATGATTATTTTTTCTTTTTTTGTCTATTTTCACGATTTTTATAAGCTTTCATATTATATTATGAAAGGGGGATTATTATGGGACCATATTCTGATTTTTATCGTCAAACTCCGATGAACTTTGGACGTCCAGGAGGTCCAGGTAGACCACCAGGAAGACCTAATAGACCACCTATGAATCAGCCAAACAGAGTTATTGGTGGTGGATTCTTAGGGCCATTTTTATTAGGGGGTCTTACTGGAGGGTTAGTAGCACCATTTTTCTATGGTGGCTTTGGAAGACCTAATTATTATCCTAATTATTACTACGGGCCATATTATAGACCATATTAAATTATTTAAAAAACGACGTTTTTATTATGTCGTTTTTAGTTTATAGTATATGGATTTGTTTCTGATTGTCTCATTTTTCACGACTCCTTTTCTGCCATATACAGCGCATCAAAAAACAAGTTTTTTTGATAGATATACTTTATTTTTTATTTATTTTTAGTTTGATTATTTATGCATTTAGTGACAATGATTAGCGATTTAAACGCAAAGTCATTCATATAGCGACAATTTTTAATTGTCTTTTAATTTCGTTTGTACAATTGTTATGTAGGTTGGTGGTAAAATATGGCAATTAGATTTAAACGAGTTAATGATTTAAGAGTTGATAATGATTTATTACAAAAGGAAGTTGCGGATATTTTAGGGGCTAACAGGAATACATATCCACATTGGGAATCTGGTCTATATGAATTTCCACTTGATATGATTGATAAACTAGCTAATTATTATAAGGTCAGCGTTGATTATTTAACTGGCCTTTCTGATTTTAAGGGTGATAGTGCTAGAAATTATGATAATGAAATTTTGGCTAAAAGATTATATACTGTGCGTAAAAAAAATAATTTATCACAAGAAAAACTTAGTCTTATTATGAATGGTATGAGTCAAATGAAGTTATCTCGTTATGAAAATGGAGTGACATTAATTCCTTTTTCTACTTTATATTTATTTGCGAAAACTTTTAATGTTTCTATTGATTATTTGATGGGAAGAACTGATGATATGAAAATTAAAGAAGAAGTTATAATAAAAAAATGAAACTAGTTGGTTTCATTTTTTGTATATTCTTTTGCGGTTTTGCTTAGCTTTTCTATTAATTCTTCCATGTTTTCTTCTTCTTTTATTCTAACCCCACTTGCATAAATATGACCACCACCACCAAAGTTTGCAGCTACTTCGTTTATTATTGGGCCTCTTGATCTAATTGATGTACGATATGCTTTTATTTCTTTATCATAGGTAAAGGTTACCCAGATTAGCATTTCGTTTATGTGATTAAAATTATTTATCATATTACCTGCTGTTGCGACATCGACTCCATAGTCATTTAAGGTTTCTTCATCAATTATGATATATCCTACTTTATCTTCATTAATTATAAAGTTTTGGGATAAATATCCTTGGAATTTTATTTCTTTATATGGTCTCATATAGAGATTATCATATATTTTTGTTATATCTAGATTTTGTTTTTCTAAAAGTTTACTTGCAATTTTAAATGTTTCTGGTGATGTATAAGCGAACATGAATCTATTGGTATCTGCAATTATTCCGATATATAGAAGTTCTGCTGCTTTTTTATTTAATTTTAATTTTGTATTAAGGGCTAGTTTGGCAATCATTTGGCATGCGCTTGATGATTTATCGTCTATCCATTCTAATTTACATGTTTTTTGAACAAATGGGTGATGATCTATTTTGATGCTTTTTTTAAACATTCTTGGATCTACACCATCTACTCTTTTTGCATCTGGAGTATCAGTAACGATTAATAAAGCATCGTCTATTTCTTCTGGGATTTTATCTAAAAGTCCCATGAATTTAAATTTACTTGTTGGGTTTCCAATTACATAAACTTCTTTTTCTGGGAAGGTGTTTTTGATTAGTTCTTTTAGTCCTAAAGAACTTCCTAAGGCATCTGGATCTGGTCCAATGTGTCTGGCGATGATTATTTTATTATTCTTTTTTATTTCTTTATATATTTGTTTATATATATTCATATATATCACACTTTCTATTTTAAAAGCTCATAGGTGTCTTTGGCTATCATCAGTTCTTCATCTGTGGGGATTACGTAACATGGTATTTTTGATTCTTTTGTGGTTATTATTCCCGTGCTTGTTTTTGAAAATTTAGAAATATTATTATTGGCGTTATCATCTAAATGGATATCTAATTTTTTTAATTTTTCTATTAATTCTTTTCTAAAATTAATGGCATTTTCTCCAACACCACCACATAAAACTAATGCGTCTATATTATATAGTTTTAAATAATATTTTGCAATATGGTCGATAATTTTATTGATATACATATTATTGGCAGTAATAGCTAATTCGTTATTTTCTTTGATTAATTCTTCTAAATCTCTATTATCACTAACACCTGTAATACCTTTTAACCCACTGTTTTTATTTAGTATTTCGTCTATTTCATCAATATTTTTCTTTTCCATTTTTATTATATAAGGTAATATTGAATAATCTATATCACCACATCTTGTTCCCATCATAAGTCCGCAGTTAGCGGTGAATCCCATTGAATTATCTATTGATTTTCCTTCTTCTACGGCGGTTACACTAGCGCCGTTTCCTATATGACAAATTATTAAATTTGGTTTTTTATTTAGTATTTTTTCCATTTGATTTGTTATATACTGACAACTAATTCCATGAAAACCAAATTTTCTTACACCATATTTTTTGTACCACTCTATTGGGACTGGATATAAGTAATTTTCTTTTGAAATTGTATGATGAAACGCGGTATCGTATACGGTGACTTGTTTAGTATTTGGCAATAGTTTTTTAAATGCTTTTATACCTGCTATATGTCCTGGCATATGAACTTTAGATAATATGGTTATGTTTTCTAATCTTTTGATTATATTATCATCTATTATTTCTGGCTGATATCTTCCAGCTCCATTAACGATACGGTGTCCAATTGCATTTATATCTTCTAAATTATTAATTATTTTATTTTCTAACAAGATATCTATTAAACATTTTACAGCCTCTTCGTGGCTATATAGTGATTTTTCTGTTTGGGTTATCTTATTATTTATAATTACTTTTACGTCGGCTTTTGGTCCTAATTTATCAATATATAGATAGACAAGCATTTCTTCTTCTGGCATATTAAATAG
>CAMYRF010000066.1 GCA_947296775.1 uncultured Mycoplasmatota bacterium | reverse complement strand
TGCGCATGGGTTTGTTCTACTATTATCTATTAAAGTATTTAAATAACACTGTTTTGCTTCTTCTGCAGATAAATCTATATCTTCAATATTAACCGTGGTTTCATTATTTAATAAACTTAAGCGAATTCTTTCTGTCGTTTCATCATTACTATAATTAATTGTAGTTTGTTCTTTAATTTCCGACATGCTAAACAAACCTATTGGGTTATTGCATGTTTTTTCTGAATGTGTATTATTGAAACTATCTTTTGTATCATTTTCAGTTGCCTCTGCCCCTACTAAAACAAAGGTTAATGATCCTGTTAGTGCAATTGCGAAAAATTTGTTGTAAACTTTAAGGCTTTTCATACTGCTTATCTTCTTTCGTTCTACTTTGATTATACCATAGAAAAAACTATAAAAAAAGTACTAACCTTCTTGGTCAGTGCTTTTTATATAGTTTTCATCTACTGTTTCATCGATTTCGTTTAATGTTTCTTCATCTACCTCATCTACTATTTCTTCCCACGGCTCTTCATCTTCTTCAATAGCGATTTTCATTTTTGTTTCGCCTACAATTTCTACACCTAGTTCTTTTTCAATATTGAAAGAAATGTTTTTTCCGTCTTTGATATTAACTTCCCCACAGGTTGGTTGTTTTAATGAACGAACGATAATGTCTGTATCTCCTGATAAGTCTGCATTTTCTTTTGTTTTTACATTAAATAAATCATTATATTCTATTTTATGGTTTATTACTGTTGTTTTACTATCATTATCGTAGGAATACCATATATTAATATCAAATGATCCATTAACACCGATTTTATCTCCAGCTTTATAACCTTTAAACTTATGATTTATTACCCAACATCCTAATATCGTTGTTGGGGCATTGTCAGCTTCCACAGTATATGTGTTTTTAAAACGTTTTTTCCCTTTGCCGACAATTGCTTTGGTTACTATCTCTTTATATGCTGCCACTATATCACCCCTCACTTTAAGATATGCGTAATTTTGAAAAAGTACACAAAAAAGTAGTTTTTTTAACTACTTTTTTCAGAATGTTGACAAAGTCAATGGTCTAAGGAATGAAATTTATTTTATTCCTTGTCCTAAAATAATATTTTTTTGTTGATCGTTCGTTAGTTCACTAAAATCTATATTATTAGTAATATCTACTTTTTTGATTTTGTTTGTTTTTTGATAATGGTTATTTAGGTTTATTTTTAATTTTGTTTGATTTTTATTTATATCTAATTTCATGTTTAAATTATTTTTTGCTTTGGTATATTCGATATTTCCACTAATTATTTCATTTTTTGCTTGATTATTAATTAAATATGTATATTGCCCATCAATGTTAGTTAAATTCAGTGTTGTTACTTCGCTATTTTTTGTTTTTATTATCTCTAACTTGATGAATTTTTGTGTAGCTCCTTTAGTATAAATATTTATTGTAATATTATCTCCTCTAGAAAAATCGTTTTTCGCTTGATTTATTTTTTTATTTAGTTCTTCTTTTACTTTGCTTTCGTTTTGATTTTTTATATCAGCAACAGCGTTTATAAATTTTTGATTTTCTTTTAAGCTTTTGTTTATGGTGTCTAAAATAACATCATAATTTTCTTTGTTAAGAGTAAGTGTTGATTTATAAGTTTTCGTGTTTTTTTTGTTAATTTCTATTTTTGTTGTTGCCCCTATTATTTTTTCTTTTTCAATACCTTTGTTTAAAGCTTTATTTATTGAATTTAAAATTGTTTTGGTTTGATCATTTGAAGGGATGTTATTTTCTAATTTTATATATTTATCTAAAATATTTCCAAGGTATAGATAAGTATTTTTTTCTTCTTTATAAATTTGACTATTAATTATTGTGTTGTCACTTGTTTCTACTTTGGTATCTGCAATTAAAATATTAGATTTTGTGTCAATGCTATAATTTGTTTTGGTTTGTAAATTGGTTATTTGTTTATCATTTTCTGATAATTCTAAATTCATGGTAAGATTGCCTTTGTTTTTTTCGTATTTTGGAATAATGTTTTTTTCTATATTATTAAATGTTTTATCAATCACTTTAATAAATATCGTCTTAGGATTATTAGAATAATACATAAAAATTCCGGTTAGTGCAATTAAAAGGGTTAGAACGATTGTGACAATTATTGGTCTTTTATCGGTTTTATTGTTTTGGCTTTTGATAATTTTATCTATTTCTTTTTGATCTAAAGTATTAGAGGTTCCTTGGCTTAAGGTTTTATCGATACTTGTTTTTTTGTGTTTTAATGCCTTACCTATAGCGTCTTTAACATCTTCTTTTATTTCTAGTTGTTCGCCAGCATTTAAATTTTGGCTTTGTTTGGCTTTTTTTCTCATAAATCACTCCTACTTTCCTATTACAATAATATCAAATTAGTTGGCATTTATCAAGAAAAAGATAATCAATTTTAATTGATTATCTCTCCATCCATACTCCATGTTTTTACGTTTGTTATTTTTACGTCTACTATCTTACCTATTAGTTCTTTTGAAGCTTTTACGTTTACTAATTTCATTGTATCCGTATACCCCATTAGCATTTCTTCATTTTTTTCGCTTGTATTTTCTAAAAGTACTGGAACTATTTGATCTTGATATTTTTCGTTTGCTTTTCTTGCATAACTATTGATTAAGTCGTTTAGTTTATAAAGTCTTTGTTCTTTTATTTCTAAAGAGGTTTCGTCTTTCATTTTTGCAGCTGGGGTACCTTCTCTTGGTGAAAATATAAATGTAAATGCTGAATCGTACTTACATGTATTTACAACATCTAATGTATCTTTAAAATCTTCTTCTGTTTCGCCAGGAAAGCCTACAATGATATCGGTTGTAATAGCACAATTAGGGATTATTTCTTTTATTTTATTATATAAGGTTATGTATTCTTCTTTGGTGTAACGTCTACCCATAAGCTTTAATATTTTGTTAGAACCTGATTGAAGTGGTAAATGAATATATGGCATTACATTTGGATATTTTGCGATGACTTTTATCATTTTATCGGTAAAATCCCATGGATGAGATGTTATAAATCTTACTCTTTCTATTCCTGTTTGAGCGGTTTCTTCTAAAAGATCACTCATATCATAATTGACATCTAAATCTTTTCCATAAGCATTTACGTTTTGACCTAAAAGGGTTACTTCTTTATATCCATCTTTTATTAATTCTTTTACTTCATTAATAATATTTTCTTTTGTTCTACTTCTTTGTTTTCCTCTTGTATATGGGACTATACAATAAGTACAGAATTTATCACAACCATACATGATATTAACCCATGCTTTATATTTACTATCTCTTTTAGCTGGCATATTTTCTATGATGTCGCCTTCAATACTATATACTTCTAGTTCTAGAGATTTGTTTTTTGAGTTTTTAGCGAGAATTTGTGGGAGTTCATTGATATTATGAGTTCCAAAAACGATATCTAGCCATTTATATTTATTTTTTATTTCTTCAGCTATTACTTCTTCTTGAACCATACATCCACACATACCAACTATTATATTTGGTCTTGATTCTTTTAAGTGTTTGATTCTACCTACCATACCAAATACTTTATTGTGGGCATTTTCTCTTATGGCACATGTGTTTAAAAGTATTAGATCAGCATTTTCCATAATATCTGTTTCTTTGAATGACATTTGTTCTAAAATTGCTTTTATATTTTCGGTATCATGTTCGTTCATTTGGCACCCATAAGTTTTTATATAATATGTTTTGTTTTTACCTAGGCTTTTATATTCTTCTTTTAAATTATAATCTATTGTTTTAGGCTCTATTTTGGTTCTTTTTTTTGCTTCTAACAAATTAGGCATTTGCATTTATATCACTTCTTTTCTTCTAAATGATAATATCATAATTATATATTTTATTCAAGATAATTTTGTTTACGTTTTTCTTGGTTTTTGTGAAATGTACCTAACCTTGCAGAAATTAAGTATATCCTTTTTTAATGTATGCATTTTTGTTTGCTTACACGCTAATAATAACATTTTTTATTTTTATGTCAAAAAAAGAGGTATTACACCTCTCCTATTACGATTAATACCATTGGTTTACACTCTGTTTGTTCATAGAAATATTTACCAACTTTATCTCTAATTCCTGATTTTATTTTTGTAAAATCTACGTAATTAGTTTTTGAATTTTCTTTTATGACGTTTAAAGATATTTTTTCTGCTTCTTTGATTAAATCTATATTATCTTTTACAAATATAAATCCTCTAGTTAATACTTCTGGACCAGCAAGAACTTCTTTGGTTTTTTTATCTAATGTGGCTGTGATAATTACTATTCCGTTATCGCTTAAAAGTTCTCTATCTTTTAACACTAATTCGCCTACATCTCCAGCAGCTAAACCATCAATTAAAATGTCATCGATCTCCACTTTCATGTCTTTATCTACTAGTTTTCCATTTTCAAAATAAGCTACTTGTCCGTTTAATTTTAACAAGATATTTTCTTCTTTCATTCCTAATCTTTTTGCGACATTTGCGTTAGCAACTTGATGACGATATTCGCCAATTACTGGCATGTAATATTTTGGATTTATTAAATCTAACATTAGCATTAAATCTTCACTTGAAGCATGATGTGATGGAAATTGTTTACTTGGGATTTCTATTACATTTGCCCCCATTCTAGCGATTGTGTCAAATAATTTTGTTGCGGTTCTTTCCATGCCATCGTATACTGGTGAAGCAAAAACAATTGTATCTTCTGGGGTGATATTTATAAATTTATCATACCCTCTTAAAATTCTTTTTAAATTTGAGAATGGTTTTTCTCTTTCGTCTGATACTAAAACAACTATTTTATCGTCGTTCACATGGTGAATTGATTTTATTCTTTTTTTATCAAATTTAACATATTTCATGTCAATGGCTTTTAAAATTACTCCTTCTAATCTTTTTCCCATGATAACAACGTTTCTATCTGTTTCCATTATTTCATTGAATAATTCTTGAATACGATATAGTTGAGCTTGATAGATATTATAAAGTATTCTTCCTTGATTACGAGTTAATATTTCTCTAATTTTGCCGTTTGTACGATGGTTTGGTGAAGTAAATCCACGTTTGTCAGCATATAGTGATTCACTTAATAAACAAAGTACGCCTTGTTTTCCAACATAGGCTAGTTTTCCTATATCTGTTTTATATGCTCCTAACATTGTTGGATCGAACACAAAGTTTCCTGTATAGAAAATTGCCCCATCTTCAGTATATAAAACATACCCAACAGTATCTGGTACTGTATGTGTTAGTGAAATAGGAAATACACTATTTTTTCCGAATTCTATCTTTTTGTGTGGTTTAATTTCTACAAGATTGTCTGTTTTTAAACCTTCCGCTTCTAATTCTTCTTTAATTATTTCAAGTGTAAATGTTGTAGCGTATACTTTAAGTTCTGGTAAATCTTTTAAAATGTCACAAAGTGCCCCCATGTGTTCATCGTGACCGTGTGTTACAAATATACCTTTTACACGTTTAATATTATCTTTAATATAGTCATAATTAGGAATAATATAATCTACTCCTAGCATTTTATCGTCGGCGTATTTTAATCCAGCATCAAATACGAATATGTCTTTATCTACTTCAACTACATACATATTTTTACCATTTTCATTTTGTCCGCCGAGTGCGAATATTTTTATTTTGCTCATTTTTTCTCCTTTCTTTTAATTAAAAAAGCCTTATCAATTATAACATATTTAAGTATAAAAAAGCAAACTCATCATTTTAGCAAAAATACATTAAGTAATTTTTAAAATAAAGAACCTATTTAAGATTCTTTATTTCTTCTTTTGATAAATTGGTAACTTTTGATATTGTTTCAATATCTATATTTTCTGTAAGCATATTTTTGGCAATTTCTAATTGTGTTTCTTTTGAACCTTGTTCAAGTCCTTGTGCTAAACCTTTTTCAAGTCCTTGTTCAAGTCCTTGAAGTGTTCCTTCTTCTCTAGCATT
>CAMYRF010000065.1 GCA_947296775.1 uncultured Mycoplasmatota bacterium | reverse complement strand
GGTGTATGTAATACTGAAAATTTTGATGAATTAAGAAATTGTGCGGAAAGAGGGCATAGTTAATGAATAGGGCTTAGGCCTTTTTTTCTTACGGAAAAATTTACCATATACTTTTTTGAAACAAATGTTCGCAAAAAGTATTGACAATTTATTTTTTATAGGATAAAATGTAAACATAGGAGTTTCAAAATAAGGAGGAAATATTATGGCAAAGACTGCTGATACTGATCAAAATTTAAAACAGGTACTATCTGATATAGAAAAACAATTTGGAAAAGGGTCAATTATGCGTTTAGGTGATAATGAAAAACGTGAAATTGATGTTGTTCCTAGTGGAAGTATTGCTTTAGATGTAGCACTTGGAATTGGAGGGTACCCTAAAGGAAGAATTATTGAAATTTATGGACCTGAATCAAGTGGTAAAACTACTTTCGCATTACATGCAATTGCAGAAGCTCAAAGACAAGGTGGGAAGGTAGCGTTTATTGATGCTGAAAATTCACTGGATCCACAATATGCTGAAAGGTTAGGAGTTAATATTAATGATTTATTATTATCACAACCTGATAATGGTGAACAAGCTTTAGAAATTGCTGAGGCTTTAGTTAGAAGTGGAGCAATTAGTGTTATTGTAATTGACTCTGTTGCAGCTTTAGTTCCACAAGCTGAAATTGAAGGTGAAATGGGGGATTCTCATGTTGGTCTTCAAGCTAGACTTATGAGTCAAGCTTTAAGAAAATTAGCTGGCATTATTAATAAAACTGGAACTGTAGCTATTTTTATTAATCAACTTCGTGAAAAAGTAGGGGTTATGTTTGGTAATCCTGAAGTTACACCTGGTGGTCGAGCACTTAAGTTTTATTCTTCTATAAGACTTGAAATTAGAAGAAGTGAACAAATTAAAATGGGAACTGATATTATTGGTAATAAAACTAATATTAAAGTTGTTAAAAATAAGATGGCACCTCCATTTAAAACTTGCCAAGTTGATATCATGTATGGAACTGGTATTTCTAAAGAAGGCGAACTTATCGATTTAGGCGCTGAAGCTAATATTTTAGAAAAATCTGGTGCATGGTATGCTTATAAAGGTGAAAAAATTGGTCAAGGTAAGGAAAATGTTAAAGAATATTTAAAATCGAATCCTAAGATTAGTGAAGAAATAAATAAAAAGGTTCGTGAATATTACAGTATTGATAAAAACAATGCTGAAAAAGAAGCTAAATAATTAATAAAAAACCAATATTTAGAATTGTTCTATTTATTGGTTTTTATGTTTGTTTAAAAATTCTTTATCTTGACTTATTTCTTATTAACTTATAAAATAGAATTAGGTGATTGTAATATCACTTATAGTAATATAATTATGGAGGTAATAATATGACAAGTACTATTTTCTCCATTTTGCTAGTTATAATTGGACTTTTTGTAGGTATTATCTTAATGATAATTTTAAGTTATGTAAGGGGCTTTAGTTCAACTAAAAAAGCTTTGGCTGCTGTTGAAAATGCGAAAAAAGAAGCTGATAAGATTAAACGTGATGGTATTTTAGAAGCTAAAGAAGAAGCTCATAGATTAAAAAGTGAACTTGATAAAGAAATTAAAGAAAAAAAACAAGAAATTAAAGATTCTGAAGAACGTCTTTTAAACCGCGAAGAAAGTATTGATCGTCGTGATCAAATGTTACAAAATCGTGAGCTGATGCTTGATGAAAAAGAAAATAATTTAAACCAAAAACAAAAAGATATTCAAGACAAGCAAGTGGAGCTTGAAGATGCAAAAAAAGAACAAATAAAACAACTTGAAAAAATTGCGGGTTATTCTAAACAAGAAGCACGTGATGTGATTATGAAAAAGGTTGAAGAAATGATGGATTTAGAAATTTCTTCATACATTAAAGAACGTGAAGCTGAAGCTAAATTAGATGCGGATAAAAAAGCTAAATCTACTATGGTTGCAGCTATGCAAAAGTATGCAGCAGATGTTGCGAATGAACAAACTGTTACAGTAGCTACTTTACCTAATGATGAGATGAAAGGTCGTATTATTGGTAGGGAAGGTAGAAATATACGTACTATTGAGGCTGTTACTGGTGTTGATTTAATTATTGATGATACACCTGAGGCTATTGTTTTATCTAGCTTTGATCCTTATCGTAGGGAAATTGCTAAATTAACTTTAGATACGCTTATTAAAGATGGACGTATTCATCCAGGTAGAATTGAAGAAGTATATGATAAAACAGTTAAAGAAATGAAAACTAAATTACTTGAATATGGGGAGAACGCTTTATTTGAACTTGGTATTACTAAAATGGATCCTGAAATAATTGAATTATTAGGTAAACTTAATTTTAGAACTAGTTATGGTCAAAATGCTTTAAAACATTCTATGGAAGTTGCACATTTAGCTGGATTACTTGCAGCCGAATTAGGTGAAAATGTGAGTTTAGCTAGACGTGCTGGATTACTTCATGATATTGGTAAATCTATCGATCATGAGGTTGAAGGAAGTCATGTGGAAATTGGTGTTAAGATAGCTTCTAAATATGGTGAAAGCGAAGATGTTATTAATGCTATTGAATCACATCATGGCGATACTGAAGCTACTAGTATTATTTCGGTTTTAGTTGCTATTGCAGATGCCTTATCTGCGTCTCGTCCTGGTGCTAGAAATGATTCACTTGAAAATTATGTTCAAAGATTAACTGAACTTGAAAACATTGGTAATGAAATTCCAGGTGTTGAAAAGTCTTTTGCGGTTCAGGCTGGAAGAGAATTACGTGTAATTGTTAAACCAGAAGATATTAATGATTCACAAAGTCATAAAGTGGCTAGAGATGTTAAAGAAAAAATTGAATCTACGTTACAATATCCTGGGACAATTAAAGTTGTTGTTATTAGAGAAACAAGAGTTACTGAAGAGGCTAAATAGTCTCTTTTTTACTTTACATTTTTGAGAATTTTGACAGTCTTTGGAGAATGTTACTTATAGATTGTTTTTTAAATATATTACTTTTAACTATTTTTATATATTACATTTGTTTATTGTGTTTTTGACAACAAATATGTAAAGTAAATAAACCCTAATCTTCTGGATTTTCTACAGAAGTAGCCCCATTACCCATAAAGGCTACATATAGAACAATAAGTGTAGATATTAAACTAAGCACACCAGCATCAATCTGCAAATCCGCAGACTTTAAATCCAAATTATGTTTCTTTTTAATATCTTTATCCACAATATTAATAACTAAAAAAGCAATTGCAATCAGAACACTAAGAGTTCTATTAATTTTTAAAATATCATCTTCCATATTCTCATTATATAGAGGTGTTTTCTTTTCATATTTTAATAGTTCGTTATAAGTAAGAGTAAGTGAGATAACAATAGTAAAAATAAATAATAATGAAAGACCAAACTGCCATCTTAAAAGATTAGCCTCCTCTAAATCATAATTGGTCATTCTTTTTCTCTAAGTTCTTTTATTTCTAAAAGTTCACTTACCGTAACAAATTTATATCCCTCACTATAAAGTTCATCAATTACAGATTTAATTGCTAATGCAGCATATTCATGATTATCATGGAAAAGAATAATACTACCATCTTTGACATTAGGAATAACATTCTTAATTATTTTATCTTTACGTTTAACTTTCCAATCAGATGAATCTACATCCCATAAAACAAAAATCAAATCAGTATAAGATTTAAGTCTATCCGTATATCCACCATAAGTTGGTCTAAAAAGTTTAGGTGTAAAACCAGTAATTCTTTTAACTTCATTTTGAGTCTTATCAATTTCATTTTTAAATTCATCAGGAGAAAGTCTATTTAACCATTTATGACTATAAGAATGATTGCCAATTTCATTACCATTTTTAACCATTTTAATTAAAGTTTTATCATAAAAATCCACTTTATTACCAACAACAAAAAAAGTTCCGCAAGCATCATTTTTCTTTAAAATATCAAGAATTTCATTAGTGTATTTACTAGGACCATCATCAAAAGTTAAAGCAACCACCTTATCATCATAATCAATATTTCTTTTTTTTATATGTAAATAATTATCACTATTCTTTGCTTTATCAATATCTATCAGCATATCTAAAGTATCTAATGGAATATCTAAATATATAAGTTCACTGCTACTATCTTTTAAAATAGCTGGGCCAATATAAATCGTTAAATTTTCATCGTCAATTGTAAAATAATCATAACTTATGTTAGAAAGAAAATCCATATCAGCTTCCTTATATTTTTCGAGTAGTTCTTTTTTTATATTGTAATCTAATACATCTAGGTCTTGAACGATATCTTCCATACTTAAGAACTTTTTTGTTTTTTTATCGTAGGTGAAAGTTTTTATTTTGTTGATTTTTTTGTCTGCGTTTATTTCGGTATTTAAACTAACATTGATTATATTGTTGTTTAGTTCTTTATATGTGTAAGAAATGTTTAGTTCAGGCTTATTATAGTTTTTATATTTTTTTTTGAAGTTGTTACAAGTTTTGTTTACGTAAGCGCTTATGGCATCATCTAATGAATTTATTCCAGTTATTGGATAATTTATGGCAATATGTTTATCTTCGTTTATTTCACTTTTGATTTCTTTTTTATTACATCCTGTTGTTATTACTAGGATTAAACACACAGATATTAATAGTATTTTTTTCATATTTTCACCTAGCTAATTATATGCTTGTCAATTATTATTATGTACGTATAAAAAGCGAACATTTTACCTTTTGTGTATGTTTTTAATAGAACATTTTTTAAAAGTGATTTTTTTGAAAAAAATTAGTTTTTTAATTTTGCTATTTTTTAAAAAAATGATTTTTTTTATTTTTGGTTAAGTAACTTTGTGTTACGAAAAAAATGGTTTATCTTTTGAAAATAAAGGTCAAATATGGCGGTGATACTGTTTGTTATCTGTTTTCTAAAAAACGAAAAAATTTAAAAACCGTGAAAGTGTAAATTTTTTGAAAATTAATTTTTTTGATTTTTGGCAGAAATAAAGGGCTTGCCACAGGCGGTGAAAAAAAGTGTAAAAAAAGCGAACATTTTCTATTGACGTTTTGGTAAAAAAATGTATATAATTGAGGTACAAGATAGGGAGGACAGAAGTATGGTTGATACAGAAGATACTTTAGCAACTTTGAAAGTTGTAAAACGTAATGGAAAAAAAGTAGAATGGAATGGGACAAAAATTGCGGTTGCAATTAAAAAAGGATTTGACAGTGTAAAAACTGAAGATGATGAAAATAAATATTCTGAAAAAGATGTTAATAAGATTTTTAATTCTGTTGTAAAAAGAATTGAAAAAGATTATTTGGATGATGAAAAAATTAAAATTGAACAAATTCAAGATTTAATTGAAGAAGAGCTTAAGAAAAATGGTTATGAAGATGTGTATAAATCATTTTCTGAATATCGCGAAAGGCGTAATATGTCTAGACAAATGTTCTTTGGTGAAAAGAAACAACATAAATTTTTAAAAGCTATTGAAAGTCTTGGACTTAAATCAGCAAATGAAGAAGATGCTAAAAGAGAAAACGCCAATGTTGATGGTGATACAGCAATGGGAACTATGCTTCAATATGGAAGTACTGTTTCTAAGGAATTTGCAAAAGCTTATTTAATGAAGCCTAAATTTGCTGAAGCTCATGATAATGGTGATATTCATATTCATGATATGGACTTTATGCCAATGGGGACTACTACTTGTTGTCAAATTGATTTGAAAAAATTATTTGATAAAGGTTTTTCTACTGGACATGGTCATTTAAGAGAACCTCAAGGTATTATGAGTTATTCTGCATTAGCTGCAATTGCTATTCAATCAAATCAAAATGATCAACATGGTGGACAAAGTATTCCAGCATTTGATTATTATTTAGCGCCAGGTGTTCTTATTACCTTTAAAAAACAATTTAAACAAGCTATTTGTGATTATTTAGATTTCACTGAATTTGGTAATTTTATAAATATGGATAGAAT
>CAMYRF010000064.1 GCA_947296775.1 uncultured Mycoplasmatota bacterium | reverse complement strand
CTTTTGAACCACAATACTTACAATACATATCAACATCTCCTATAATATATAATTATCATATTTTTATATATGAGTCAAATATTTCCCAAAAATAATTTTTCTTAGAAAAACACAACAAAATCAATATGAAAAATTATTTCCCAACACAAAATCTACTAAATAATTCATCAATTAATTCATCTTCATAACTTTCACCAATAATAGTTCCAAGTAAATTCCAAATGTTTTTAAGATCAATTTCAATCATATCTAAAGTAAATCCATTTTCAAGTCCACTATTTACTTCTTTAATCGCATTACTTATTTGATTTAAAATAGCTAAAGAACGCGCACTACTTAAATAATTATAATCACTAGTTTCAATTTGTTCTAAATTAAATAATT
Source organism: uncultured Mycoplasmatota bacterium (assembly GCA_947296775.1). Lineage (GTDB taxonomy): Bacteria > Bacillota_I > Bacilli_A > RF39 > UBA660 > Coprosoma. The sequence continues at coordinate 5,627 of CAMYRF010000064.1, read as the reverse complement.
CCTTAACTTTTTCCTTAATACCATCAATATTAATATTTTCAGAAGCACTTACATAAACAGTATTCTTAAGATCACTATCATCAATTTTTTTATCCAAATCACATTTATTAATAATTGTAATATAATTTTTACCATCTAACTTAGATAAAATCTTTTTATCATCAGAAGTTAATTCAGAATTATAATCAAGTACTAATAAAACTAAATCAGCTTCATCAATAAGTCTTAAACTTTTTTCAACACCAATACTTTCAACCAAATCATCAGTTTTTCTAATTCCAGCAGTATCAATTAAGTTCAAAATAAGGTTATCCATAATTAATGTAGCTTCTACACTATCCCTTGTAGTACCTTGAATTTCCGTAACAATTGCCTTTTCTTCACCTATTAAATTATTAAGTAAACTACTTTTACCAACATTTGGTTTTCCAATAATAACCGTCTTAATTCCATTCTTTAAAAGTTCACCATTTTTAGATTCAGATATAATTTTATTAACCTTTTTATCCAAATCTCCCATACTAACCTTTATCTTTTCCACAGTAATATCTTCAATATCATCATATTCAGGATAATTCAAATTAACTTCAATATTAGCAAGTATACCAACTAAATTATCCCTTAAATCTCTAATAAGTGAAGAAGCTTTACCACCAACCTGATTAATAGCCATTTTAGAAGCAGATTCAGTTTTCGCATTAATTAAATCCATCACACCCTCAGCCTCTACTAAATCAATACGACCATTTAAAAAGGCCCTTTTAGTAAATTCACCAGGTTCAGCCAAACGACACCCAGTAGAAAGTAATAATTCTAACACTTTATTAGTAGTTGAAATACCATCATGAGTATTAATTTCAACTATATCTTCCATTGTAAAAGTTTTAGGAGCGCACATTTTAGTAACTAAAACCTCATCTACTATTTCATCACCATCCAAAATATACCCATAATGAATAGTATGACTATCCGCAGCAACAAACTTTTTGTTAGAAAATAACTTTTCAATAATAGAAAAAGCCTCACTACCACTTACTCTAATAATTGATATAGCCCCTACTCCCTGAGCAGTAGCAATTGCCGCAATAGTATCATTCATAAAAATCACCTCAAATTTCTAAATATCATACACTATTTATCTTTTTTCTTCAACAATTTTTTAAGGCCAACATACTTAAGTAATTCCTTACCACTACCTAATACACCCAAACTAACATATTTATCAGCAAAAGTAACTACCCAACTCTCTGGATACTTAGGAGGATGAATGTTTAAAGGAAACATATGTCTTAATATAATATCCGATACCCTTGCATTTACAAGTTCAGGAAAAAAATTAATAGAATTATCTAAAGCTTCACCAGCATGAATAAATCCATGTTGTTTAAAAAACGAATCCTTTTTTTCGACATTTTCTTGCCAAGGTTTATAATAAAAATCATGAAGTAGCCCACCAATAGCCGCATCACGACTATAAAGTCCTAATTTTTTACAAATACGATAAGATAAATAAGAAACTTCTATACAATGTTCATAAACAGAACAATTTTCATGATGTTTAAAATTCTTTCTCTTTTGAAATTCAGGACTATTGATAATAGGTCTAACAATCTCATAATATTTTCTGTTTCTTAACGCCCTATTTACCTTAGCCTGCATAGATTTAGCCATATAAACACCCTCTTTAAATTATTTTTTTATATAAAGTATGATTATCAAAATAATAAAATTTATTACAAATACTCTCTATCATTTTATTATGAGTTGCTATAATTAATGTTTTTTCATAAAAATTATTTTTAATAAAATCACAAACTATTTCTTCTGTTTTATTGTCTAAATTAGAAGTTGGTTCATCTAAAATATATATTTTTTTATCCATTAAATAACTACGTAATAAATTAATTCTTCTTTTTTGACCAGTAGATAATTTCAGTCACTTTTATCCAACTTCTGTGTCCAATCCATTATCCAAAGTCTTAATAAAATCAAATAAATCTAATTTTTAAATAATTAAATATCCATACTAATACATCCAATTAAAATACCTCTCCTCTAAACAATTATAACACAAAAAAAGAAGAAACTAATCTTCTTTTCTCTTAATAATAGTATATCTGTTAGGATTAACCCCTTCACTTTCAGAATATAATCCATCAAAATTACTAACTACATTATGAACAATGCGTCTTTCATAAGAATTCATTGGATCTAATTTAGCTTCAACGCCACTTTTTAAAACATCCTTACAAATCTTATTAACCTCATAAGATAAACGTTTTTCCTTACGAGCCTTGTAATTAGAAATATCTAAATTAACTCTAAAATCAAAATTTCCATATTTCTTAAGACTTTGTCTTAAAACAGTTTGAATACTATTTAAAGTTTTTCCTTCTTTTCCAATTAAATAAGCACTGTCATCAGCAACAATAATTACAGAAAAACCATATTCATTATCAGCTACCTCAAAATTAAACTTAGTTTCCATTTTAGAAGCAAGTTCATTTAAAAACTCTTTAATATATTCCTTAACCGCATATTTAGTAGTTACAACAGCTGTATATTTTTTTCCTTTAAACAAACCACCTTCAGTTTCTTCAAAATAATAATATACTTCATCAGTTCTAACATTTAATTGTTCTAAACACTTATTTAAAGCATCTTCTTTATTCTTTGATTCGTTTCTTACCATTTCTAGCATCTTTATGCCTCCTTAAAACTAAACTTTGAATAATTGTAAATAAGCTTCCAGTTATCCAATAAATAATGATACTTGTAGACATTGTGAAAGATGCAACGGTGATAAATATCATCATAATATTCATCATTAACTTCATTTGTTTTTCTTGCTCTGGATTAGTTCCACCAAGTCCAGAATTCATCTTAAATGAGAAGAAAGTTGCAAGTCCAACCGCAATTGGAAGTAAAATATAAATCCAATTACCAGTACCAAATGAATCGATAAAATTACCAAATGAGAAACTAGTTCCAAATAAAGCATTAAATGGACTTGTTCCTAAATTAAATCCTAAGAACTCCCCTTCAAATACCGCTGGTATTCTATATAAACTTTCAAGGAAAGCAAAGAATAAAGGCATTTGAATAAAAGCAAATAAACATCCAGACATTGGATTAATATTATATTTTTTATAAATTCCCATCATTTCTTGGGCTTTCATCATTTGATCTTGTTGTGAAGTACGATTACGATATTTATTTTCTAATTTTTGTAAATCCTTACTAGCAAGTTTCATATTCTCAGACTGCATAGCTGATTTCTTACTAATAGGAAAAATAATCAAACGAATTAATAAAGTTACTAAAATAATAGCTAAACCGTAATTTTTAACAAACAATCCTATTTGAATGATAAGCCAACTTAAAGGTTTAATAAATATTGTGCTCCAAATACCCTCGTATCCACCAGAAGCAGGAGTAAATTTCGCACAAGTAGGCAACTTAGAAACATCCACATCATTTTTCTCATAAGTCTTTAAAACTTCTTTATTTACAGGCTTACATAAAATATTAGAAGTTAAATTTTGCCCAGTTGTAGGTTCTTTAACTATCCTACCATCATCATCTTTAACATATTGAGTACATCCAGTAAGTGATAAAGTCATCACAAGTAATAGTACTACTAAAAATTTCTTATTACGCATCCTATTTCTCCTTTGTTATCTTAATTAAATCTAAAGCTTTATATAAATTTTCTTCCATTTCACTAAAACTTCGATCTATTATCCCCTTGCCTACTATTATAATACAATTAAAGTTATTTTGATAGACCTTTTTATCAATTATGTTCTTTAATCTTCTTTTATATTTATTTCTAGTAACAGCATTACCTATTTTTTTACCAACCGAAAAACCGAATTTATAAGGTCCTTCAGTTCCTTTTTCAACATAAATAATATAATCTTTATATTTAAAAGCCCTATTATTTTTAATAATGCGATTAAAATCAGTATTGCTCTTTAAAATATTAATTTTCTTCATATCATCACCTATATAATATATTTAAAAACCACTGGATAAGCAGTGGCTATAATTAACGAGCTAAAACTTTGCGGCCCTTTTTTCTTCTTCTTTTAATAATATTAGTTTGCATTCTAGCGAAGAAACCCATTTTTTTACTTCTTCTTCTATTATTAGGTTGAAAAGTTCTTTTTGACATAGATAATTCACTCCTCTCAAGATAAATTTTTCATTGCTTTATTAATTATATAGGTAAAAGGTTGATTTGTCAACACTTTTTTCTCTCCATAGTTTTCCACAATAAAACTTTTTCTAAAATTATATCAAAATTTTTTCCAGATATTTTATCCACCAATTTTTTTATAGAATTAAAATATAATATCACCTTTTTCAACATATGTGAATAACTTTAAAATAATTCACATTGTGAATAAATAATTTTTCCACAGTTTCCGTGGAAAAATATCATTTTTCGCTAAAATTCTCCAAAAAATCCATGTGGATATCTTTTTTTAAACTTTTTCCACAGTTTTTATGGCATTTTCCGTAAAAATAATGTAAAATGGTGTTAAGAGACTTTAAAGCAGATAGTGGGGGATGCTTATGGATTTAGAAAGCACTTGGAGTGTCTTTTTAGCCAAAATAGAAGAGAAAGTAAAACCTGTTCTCTTTGAAACTTGGTTTAAAGACACTAAATTAATAAACCTAACTGAAGATACCGCTTTAGTGAAAGTAGAGTGGGATGTTCAAATAAATCACCTAAAAGAAAATTATGGTGAACTTATTAAAGAAACATTTATGGATGTTACTGGTTCATTATTTAAATTTGAATATACAACAACAGAACCAATAACAAAAAACGATGAAGAAATAAAAGAAAACGATGAAACCTTATTTGAAAGCGGCTTAGATAAAAAATATACATTTGAAACATTTATCCAAGGAGAAAGTAATAAATTTGCTAAAGCAATAGGACTTGCAGTAGCAGAAAAGCCAGGTAGTATGTATAATCCATTGTTCATATATGGAAATAGCGGACTTGGAAAAACCCACTTAATGCACGCAATCGGTAATTATATAACCTATAATACAAACAAAAAAGTATTATATGTAACAAGTGAAAAATTTGTAGACGACTTTTTAAGCCTATATAGAAAAAATGATAATAACTTTAAAGCTGTGGATAGTTTTAAAAGAAAATATCGTGATATTGATGTTTTAATGATAGATGATATTCAATACCTTGAAATTGCAAGTAAAACCCAACAAGAATTTTTTAACACCTTTAATGAACTGCACACCCAAAATAAACAAATCATTATTTCATCAGATAGATCACCAGATGATCTAAAAAAACTAGAAGAAAGATTAAGAACAAGATTCAATTGGGGATTAACAATTGATATTTTGCCACCTGATTTCAATTTGAGAATGGCAATACTTGATAAAAAGATAGAAGCACAAGGTATTAGTAGCTTTGTTCCCGAAGAAGTAAAAGAATATATCGCTAGTAACTGTACTACTGATATCAGAAAGTTAGAAGGGGCCTTAACCAGAGTATTTGCCTATGCAACAATCATGAATGGATCTGAAATCACAATAGAACTAGCTGTAGAAGCCCTAAAAGATTATATTGGAAAACATATAAT
>CAMYRF010000063.1 GCA_947296775.1 uncultured Mycoplasmatota bacterium | reverse complement strand
GTGTTACCTGAAAAAAATGAAGTTGTACAAGACCCAGTTACTTTAGAAAATATTAAAACGATGATTGATAGTATGGATGAATATGCTTTAGAAAAATATTTGGGTCAATTAAGTTTTTCTGCTGATAATTTAAATAAATTCAATAAACTTGTTTCTGATTATATAATTGTTAATCCTGATGCAAGTGAGTTTTATGCATCAAAAGAAGCTTTAAAAGTTATGGCTGATGAGATGGAATTGGTTAAACCTGTTAGTTTAGAATCTGAAGTTCAAAACACTTCAACTGTAACCCCTCAAACTGTTTCAGAAATAAGCACTGAAAACACAAAAAGTAATCAAAAACCAAGTGTTATTATTGAAACTATGAATGAAGAACAGTTAAATGATTATATTAATAATTTACATTTAACATTGGAAGAAATTGAAAAATTTAATCAATATCAACGTAGTTATAAAGAAAATTATGCTGGTATGAGTGATTATATGATAAGAAAAGCTTGTATTAAACAAATTGCTGATCAAAGAGAATTTAATGCTTTAGGTGCTGCTAAAGAAATTGAGACAGAATCTAAATTAAGATAAAATTAAAAGTCAAGTTACTACTTGACTTTTATTGACTTTTAAAGCGAAAACACATATAATTTTAAATAGACATAGGGAGTGATAGTATGATACAGAAACCTAAAGGGACTTATGATGTTTATGGAGGTAAAAGTGATCAAATATTGGTGCTTAGAAAAATTATTAGTGCTTTAATGGATAAATATAATTATAAATATTTTCAAACTCCAATTTTTGAATCTAGTGAATTATTTCACCGAGGAGTAGGAGAAACTACAGATATTGTTAGTAAAGAAACTTATGATTTTAAGGATCGTGGTGATCGTAATTTAACTTTAAGACCTGAAGGAACTGCGGGTCTTGTTAGATGCTTGATTGAAAATAAATTATATGTGGATGCAAAACCTTTAAAGGCTTGGTATTTTGGTTCGATGTTTAGATATGAAAGACCACAATCTGGTCGTAATAGAGAATTCACACAATTTGGTGTTGAAGCATTTGGAAGTAATGATCCAATGATTGATGCTGAAGTTATTAGTATTGTAGTTAATTTCTTTAAATTATTAGGACTAAAAGGTATTAAAGTGAATATTAATACTTTGGGTGATACTGAATCTAGAAAAGCTTATAGACAGGCTTTACTTGATTATTTTAAACCTTGTTTAGATGAACTTTGTGATGATTGCAAGTCTAGATATGAAAAAAATCCACTTAGAATATTAGATTGTAAGGTTGATAGTAAAAATGAAATTCTTAAAAATGCTCCTAAAATAGAGGATTATTTAAATGATGAGAGTATTAATCATTTTTCTAAAGTGAAAGAATATTTGGATGTTATGGGTATTTCGTATGTTTGTGATAGCAATTTAGTAAGAGGTCTTGATTATTATACTCATACAGTATTTGAAGTTACTTCAGAAATTGAATCTTTTGGTAGTCAAAATGTTTTAGGTGCTGGAGGAAGATATGATAACTTAGTTGAAACTGTTGGTGGTCCTAAAGTTCCAGGTGTTGGTTTTGCTATTGGTATTGATAGATTATTGCTTGCTTTAGAGGCTGAAGAAATTGATATTATTGAAGGTGAGCCTTTAGAAATTTATGCTTTTGCAATGTCGGAAGAAGAAAAAGCTTATACTTTATCTTTAGTTAATACTCTAAGATTAAATGGCTTTAATGTTGATATGGATTTTAGTAATAGAAATATTAAAAATAATTTTAAACATGCTGATAAGTTGGGGGCTAAATTCGTAATTATTATTGGTGAAGATGAAGCCCATAATAATTTAGTTACTGTTAAAAACAATGAAACTAAGGAAGAATTTAAAGTTAAATTAGAAAATATGGTAGAATTTTTAGATGAAAAGTTAAGTGAGGAATAGTATGAAAGTAAATAATACAGATTTTAATAAAACGAATGTGGGAGAAATTGTTACTTTAAATGGATGGGTTAGTAAAAAACGCGATTTAGGTGGCCTTATTTTTATTGATTTAAGAGATCGTAGTGGTATTATTCAGCTTGCGATCAATCCTGAAAGCCCTGCTTATGGTACTGCTTTAAAACTTAAAAATGAATTTGTCGTTAAAATAATTGGCGAAATTGTTTTAAGAGAAAATGCTAATGATAATTTAAAAACTGGAGAAATAGAGGTTAATGTAACTGATATTGAAATTTTAAATGAATCTAGTGAACTTCCTTTTGACTTAAATAATATGACAGCTTTAGAAGATACTAGATTAAAGTATCGTTATTTAGATTTAAGAAGAAGTGAGCTTAAGGATAAAATTGTTTTAAAACATAAAATTATGCAAGGGGCAAGAGAATTTTTAAATAAAAATGATTTTTTAGAGATTGAAACTCCTATTTTATGCAAATCAACTCCAGAGGGGGCAAGAGATTATTTAGTGCCTTCTAGAGTTAATAAAGGTAGTTTTTATGCGCTTCCACAATCTCCTCAATTATTTAAGCAATTACTTATGATGAGTGGGTTTGAAAGATATTATCAAATTGCTAGATGTTTTAGAGATGAGGATTTAAGGGCGGATAGACAGCCAGAATTTACACAAATTGATATGGAAATGAGCTTTGTTTCTGAAGAGGATGTTATGAATTTAACTGAAGGATTACTTGCTCATATTTGTAAAGTTTCTAAAGGTATGGATATTAAAACTCCTTTTGTTAGAATGTCTTATAACGAAGCTATTGGATTATATGGCAGCGATAAGCCTGATACAAGATTTGATATGAAAATTAATGATATTACTGAAGGTTTTAAAAATACTGATTTTACGGTATTTAAGGATGTTATTAGTGGCGGTGGTATAATTAATGCTATCGTGGTGAAAAACGGCGCAGATGGCTATTCTAGGAAGGATATCGACAAGTTAACAGAGTTTGTAAAGACTTATAAAGCAAATGCACTTGCTTTCTTGAAATATAATGGTGAGTTTACTGGGAGTATTGCCAAATTTGTTGATGAGAAAGCAGGTAATTATTTAAAAGAAAATCTTAATTTAGAGGATAATGATTTAATTTTAATTATTGCTGGTGATTATAAAATGGTTAAAACTTCTTTAGGTGCTTTAAGGTTAAAACTTGGAAAAGATTTGGATTTAATTCCTAAAGATAAATTTAATTTCCTTTGGGTTACTGATTTTCCAATGTTTGAATATAGTGAAGAAGAGGGAAGATTTGTTTCTTGCCACCATCCATTTACGCATCCTGCTGATGTAGATAATTTATCTGATAAAGAAAATGCTTTAGCTAGAGCTTACGATATTGTTTTAAATGGCTATGAAATTGGTGGTGGAAGTATAAGGATACATGATCCTAAAGTACAGGAAAAAGTTTTAGAGGCTTTAGAATTTTCTAAGGAAGATGCTTATGATAAATTTGGTTTCTTATTAGATGCTTTAACCTTTGGAGCTCCTCCTCATGGCGGTCTTGCTTTAGGCTTAGAAAGATTAACAATGATTTTAGCTGGTACTGACAATATTAGAGATGTTATTGCATTTCCTAAAACAACTAGTGCTTCTTGCTTAATGACTGAAGCTCCAAACGAAGTTTCTGCTAAACAATTAGATGAACTTCATATTGGTTTAAAATAAGCATAGAAATTTCTATGCTTTTATTGTATAATTATATGCAGGTGGTTTAGATGGAAAGATACCGTGAAATAGAAAAAAGTATTATTAAAAAATACCGTAAAGAGATTTGGAGTAAATTTGTAAAGGCAATCAAAAATTATGAACTTATTGATGAAGATGATAAGATTGCGATTTGTATAAGTGGTGGTAAAGATTCCTTTTTACTTGCTAAATGTATGCAAGAATTACAAAGACATGGTATTTTTAAATTTAATTTAGAGTTTATTATTATGAATCCAGGATATGCAGAGGAAAATATAAATAAGATTAAAGAAAATCTTAAATTAATGAATATAGATGCGCACATATTTGAAACGTCTATTTTTAAGGTGGCAGATACTAGTTCTAGTCCTTGTTATTTATGTGCTAGAATGCGCAGGGGATATTTATATGATTATGCGAAGAAATTGGGGTGTAATAAGATTGCTTTAGGCCATCATATGGATGATGTGGTAGAAACAATTTTACTTAATTTAATTTATAATGGCAGTTATTCTTCAATGATGCCTAAGCTTGAAAGTGATAATTTTGAAGGACTTGAATTAATTAGACCTTTATATTTAATTAGAGAAAAGGATATTATTTCCTGGAAAAATTATAATGAACTTGATTTTTTAGATTGTGCTTGCTCTGTTACTAAAAAAAGTGGTGGTAAAAGGGTAATGATGAAGAAGTTAATTGAGGAACTTGAGAAATATAATGTAGATGCTTTTAAAAGTATTTTTACTTCGACTAGTAATGTAAACTTAAATACAATTCTTGGATATATGAAAAACAAGGAAAAACATAGTTTTTTAGAAGACTATAAAAAATAATTTGTAAAGTTTTAGTGTATGTATTTAATTTTTTAGTGAAGTGTGGTATAATGTAATTGTCTAGAAGATAGGACCATTATGAAAAACCTACAAGTTAGCGATAGGGAATCTGATTTATATATGGTGTTGAATACTTGCATGCTTGTGAGGATCCTGAAATATATAATGTGATGCCCACCTGGGTGAGTCCGGTTTTTATCGTTAAAGTCCACTTCTGGACTTTTTGTTTGGTTCATATAAAAAAGGAATTAGCTAAATAACTAATTCCTTTTTTATAAATGACATTTAGGTTTACTTTTATATAAAAATATTGTATATTGGTGGTAGAAAAGCCAACTGTGTTTATCATCTTGAATTTGAGGTGAGATATGAGTTAAGAAATGAATATTTTGTAGTATGCTGTATGTTGTGTGTTGTTTGTTGTAAATTTTAGTGAGAGGATTTATGATTTATGAATAATTTTTTGCAAAAGATTATTTTGATATTAATAATTTTTTGTCTGATGTTACAAACAATACCTGTTTATGCTTTGGATTTATGGAATAGTGATATTATAGATAAAAAATTTAAGGCGGAAACAGAAAATTTTGATAATGCAAAAGAAAAACGTGAAATTGCTTATGAAATTATTTCTAGAAGAGAAGAAGATAAGAAATATTTTAAAATGAGCGATGGAAGTGAAATGGTTAATATGTATGCTACACCAATTCATTTCGAGCAAAATAACAAATATGTGGAGATTAATAATGAATTAATTTCTGTTGATGGGTCTTATGTTAATAAAAAGGCACCGTATGTTGTTAGATATGAAAAGAAAAATTCTAATGATGGATTATTGGAAATTGAAAAAAATGGTTATATTTTATCTATGACTTTAAATAACAGTAAAAGTGTAAAAGCTGTTATTCCTAAGGATGATAATAAAATAAAATCTAGTGTAAGTATGGAAAAAGAGGAACTAGTTCCCAATGTTGTTTCTGAAATTGAATACAATGAAATAAAAGACAATATAGATATTACTTATACTACTTTGCCTAACAAAGTTAAGGAAAGTATAATTTTGAAAGAAAAAAAGGCGGAAAATAGTTTTGAATATATTATTAAGACTAATAAACTGCTTGATGCTGATGTTGCAGAACATAATGTTATAGAGTTTAAAGACGGTGAAAATGTTATTTTTTCAATTGATACTCCATATATGTATGACAGCGAATTTAATTTAAGCACAGATATTGAATTTAATTTAGAAAAAATAGATGAGGGGTATAAATTATTAATTAAACCTGATAAAAAATGGCTTGATGCTGACGATAGAAAATATCCGGTTATTATTGATCCTACTGTAAACACTAGTCAAATTAGAAATCAAATTGATGATTTGTTTATTTATGAGGGCGATGATAATGTTGATACTTATGCTAAAGCTAATCAACATATTTTAAGAGTGGGAAGCAATAGATTTTCAAGTACTAAGGGAAATCCGACTAGATCTTTAA
>CAMYRF010000062.1 GCA_947296775.1 uncultured Mycoplasmatota bacterium | reverse complement strand
GGTTCGAGTCCTACATTGAGCGCCATCTGCCTGATTAGCTCAGTCGGTAGAGCAAACGGCTGTTAACCGTTGGGTCGTAGGTTCGAGTCCTACATCAGGCGCCACTTAAACAAAATAGTAGGTGGTAGGTATATTTCCTACTAAACCTACTTTTTTTAATATATAAGGTGTGATATATATGATAAATTTTGACTTTAAAACAACAATTACCAATGTAGTGAAAGAAGAAGACTTACTTCAATATAAAAACAAAAAAAATGAAATAATGGAATCATTTCAAAAATGCGATATGATTGGCTGGGATAAAAATGTATCAACAGACAACATCAATCATATTAAACAAATGATGAAAGAAGTAAAAAAGAATTCTTCATTATTATTAGTAATAGGTATAGGCGGTTCTTTCTTAGGCAGTAAAGCCTTATACGATATGTTTGAACATTATTTCTCAGATAAGTTTAAAGTTATATATTGTGGATATAGTTTATCTAGTAACTATTTGAGCGATTTATTAAAATTACTTAAAGATAAAGATTTCACAGTAAACGTTATAAGTAAAAGTGGAAATACAATGGAAATAAAAATCGCTTATAACCTTATAAAAGAATTTATGCAAAAAAAATATTCTGAAGAAGAAATACAAAAGAGAATAATCGTTACAACAGGCACATCAGGATATTTATATGAAGAAGCAAAAACTAATAACTATAGAACTCTTTCAATACCTGATGACATTGGAGGAAGGTATTCAATGATGACAGATGCACACCTATTTCCACTAAGTTTTAATCTTGATATTGAACAATTAATTAGTGGTTATAACGATGGAGAAGTTATGAAAAAAGATGCATATGAATATGCCATCATAAGAAGAAGTTTGTTTGATAAAAATAAAATAATAGAAAATTATGTTTCATTCGAGCCAAAATACGAAATGTTTATCGAATGGCTAAAACAATTATTTGGTGAAAGTGAAGGAAAAAATGGTAAAGGTATTTTTCCAACTAGTACTATTTTTACAAGAGACCTTCATTCATTAGGTCAATTTATTCAAGAAGGAAATAAAATACTATTTGAAACTTTCATAATTGTTAGACAAAATAGTGAAATAAATATTGATAATACAAACTTAAATAATATTAATAATGCTGTAGTAGACGCTGTTAGAAATGCACATTATAAAGGCAATGTTGCAGTCAATTTTATAGAAATAGACAAATTAAATGAGTATAATATGGGACTATTAATTAGATTCTTCTTCTACAGCGCCGCATTTTCATCACTGCTGTTTGAAGTGAATCCATTTGATCAACCAGGCGTTGAAGTTTATAAACACGAAATAAAAAAAAGTTTAGAAAATTTGAAATAGGAGGGATAGTATGGCAAACGAAAAATTTACAAAAGAAATGGTAGACGATTATGCAGACAAACTATTAATCGGACTAACCGAAGAAGAAAACCAAATGGTATTAGACGAATTTCATATCATCGATAAAAATATCGACCTAATCAATGAAATACCAAACATCAAAGATGTACAGCCAATGACACACGCATTAGATAACTTTGAATGCGATTTTAGAGAAGACGTAGTAGAAGAATCAATTCCAATCGAAGATTTACTTAAAAACTGTGATGAAACAGATGGTGATGAAGTAGAAGTACCAAGGATGGTGGGATAATATGGCATATATGAATAAAAGTATTGAAGAAATACATAAGGCCCTAATAAACAAAGAAGTAACAGTAGATGAATTAATTAAAGAATCTTTAGAAAAATCTAAAGAAGTACAAAATGATTGTAATGCATTTGTAACAATATTAGAAGATCCAAAAGCAGTAGAAGTTACAGACGATTTACTATCAGGTATTCCTTACGGAGTTAAAGATAACTATAGTACTAAAGATGTACTTAGTACAGGTTCTTCAAACACACTAAAAGATTATGTTCCATTCTTTACCGCAACATCAATCGAAAACCTAGAAAAACATGGCGCTATTATGGTAAATAAAACAGTAATGGACGAATTTGGAATGGGTGGAACTGGAACAACTGGACACACAGGAATCGTTACAAATCCATGGGATAAAACAAGAATGTGTGCAGGTTCATCTGCCGGAAGTGCTGCTGCTGTAGCCGCTGGAGTATATCCATATGCAACAGGTAGTGATACAGGAGATTCAATCAGGAAACCAGCCGCTTACTGCGGAATTGTCGGATATAAACCAACATACGGAATGATTTCAAGATATGGATTATTCCCATTTGCAAGCTCTCTAGACCACTGCGGAGCCCTAACTAGATCAGTAAAAGATGCTGCTATCGTAACAGACGGTATGAAAGGTATCGATAAATACGATATGACATCTTGGGATTCAAAAGATATAAATCTTTATGACAGTATCGACGGAAATGTCAAAGGTAAAAAACTATGCTACATCAAAGAAATCTGTGATATAAATATGTATCCAGATGCCGATGATGAACTAAAACAGCACCTACAAAACTTCCACGAAAAACTAGAACTTGCTAAACAATTAGGCATGGAAGTAGAAGAAGTATCAGTAGATCAAACATTATTAAACGCCGTTCCTTCAGTATATGTTGTAATTTCATGTGCTGAAGCAACATCAAATATGTCAAACCTAACAGGATTTATATTCGGACCAAGAGCCGAAGGAGATAAATGGGACGTAGAAATGAAAAACTATAGAACACAAGGTTTTTCACCACTTATCAAAAGAAGATTTGTAATCGGTTCATATGTATTACAAGCCCAAAATAAAGACCGTTACTTCCACAATGCCCAAAGAGTAAGAAGACTACTTGTAGATAAATGGAATGAACTATTTGAAAAATATGATGCAGTAATCCTTCCAGTTGGATCAGGTCCTGCTAAACCATTAGAAGGTTCAAAAAACATCCTAGATCAAAGTACAGCAGTTTTAGAAGACCATCTTCAAATTGGAAACTTTGGAGGATTCCCATCAATCACAATTCCAGATGGATTTGTAAATAATCTTCCAGTTGCCTTAAATATAACAGGAAAATGTTATGACGATGTAAATGTTTTAAATATCGCATACGCATTAGAAAGCAAAATGGACTATAAAGGACAAACTGCAGGAGGTGCTAAATAATGAAATATAAAGTATTAATCGGATTAGAAATGCACTGTGAAATCAGTGAAACTAATACAAAAGTATTTTCATCAGCTGCAAACACCTTCACAGATCAGCCAAACACAAACATTAGACCAGTAGATATGGCTTTTCCAGGGACACTTCCAGTAATCAATAAAGAAGCCGTTAGAAAATCATTAATGGCAAGTATAATCTTAAACTGTACACAACCAGAATATGTATACTTCGAAAGAAAAAATTATTACTATCCAGACCTTCCAAAAGGATTCCAAATCACTCAGGAAACAAAACCCGCACCAATTGGAATTTATGGAAAATTAAAATTTGAAT
This sequence comes from uncultured Mycoplasmatota bacterium, assembly GCA_947296775.1. GTDB lineage: Bacteria > Bacillota_I > Bacilli_A > RF39 > UBA660 > Coprosoma. Next base: position 2,544 of record CAMYRF010000062.1, on the reverse strand, counting down.
GTAACGGAGAAGAAAAAGAAATCAGAATAAATAACCTTCACTTAGAAGAAGATGCCGCATCTTCAGATCACGAAGGAAGAAGTTCAAAAATCAACTATAACCGTGCAGGAGTACCATTATTAGAATTAGTTACTGAACCAGACTTACGTTCTGCTGATGAAGCAGTTGCCTTCCTAGAAACAATGAGAAGCATATATCAATATGCTGGTATCAGTGAAGCAGATAGTAAAAAAGGTCAAATCAGATGTGATGTAAACGTTTCAATCATGGAAGCAGATAAAGACGAAAACGATCCAAATAACTGGGGAACAAAAGTTGAAATCAAAAACGTTAACTCATTTGGTGGTGTAAGAGATGCCATCAACTATGAAATCGAAAGACAAACTGAACTTAAAGAGCAAGGCAGATATGATGAAGTAGAGCAAGAGACAAGAAGATGGGATGAAGATTCAATGTCTACAATCCGTATGCGTAGTAAAGTAGATGCCATCGACTATAAATATTTCGTTGAACCAAATATTCCAAAAATAAAATTATCTAAAGATTGGGTAGAACAAATTAGAAAAGAAATTCCCAAATTAGCACACGAAAGAAAAGAAACATATATAAACGAATATGGAATTTCAGATTATGATGCAACAATTCTAGTAAAAGAAAAACAAACTGCAGATTTCTACGAAGAAACAATAAGTTTAGGCGCAGATCCAAAAATCGCATCAAACTGGATTACAACAAATCTATTAGGAAGTTTAAACAAATTAGAACTAACCATGGATGATATAAAATTAACTCCAAACAGCCTAGCAGAAATAATTAAACTAGTAGATACAAAAGAAATATCTTCAAAACAAGCAAAAGATGTATTCCAAGAATGCCTAACAAACGATAAAACACCAAAAGAAGTAGTTAAAGAAAAAGGTATGACACAAATGTCAGATGCTGGAGAAATTACTAAAATCGCTAATGAAGTATTAGATGAAAATCCAGAAATCGTTGAAAAATATAAATCAGGAAGAACAAACGTAGTAGACTTCCTAGTTGGACAAATCATGAAAAAAACAAGAGGTACTGCAAACCCTACAATGGCAAGAAGTACTATGCTTGAAGAAATCGAAAAGAGGTGAAACAGGTGAAAGCAAACAAATATAGAAATATAAGACCAGGTGAAATTACAGAAGAACATATCGGAAAAACACTAAGAGTAGCAGGATGGGTAGAAAATATAAGAGACCATGGTGGAGTAATTTTCGTTGACTTAAGAGATGAAACAGGAACTGTTCAAATCGTAAGTAACGATGACTCTATCTTCGAAAACCTTACAAGAGAATCAGCAATCTCACTAGAAGGTATTGTTAGAATGCGTGATGAAGAAAACTTCAATCCAAAAATAAGTACTGGTAAAATAGAAATATTAATCGATAAATTCGATATGCTTTCAAAAGCAAATAACGAACTACCTTTTGAAATACTTACATCAACAAACGTAAACGATGAAGTAAGATTAAAATATCGTTATTTAGATATGCGTAACAAAAAAGTTCACGACAATATTAAATTTAGAAGTGAAATCTTAAAATTCCTAAGAAATAAAATGGATACATTAAACTTTACAGAAGTACAAACTCCAATCTTAACCGCATCTTCACCAGAAGGCGCTAGAGACTTCATTGTTCCATCAAGAAAATTCCATGGAAAATTCTATGCACTTCCACAAGCTCCACAAATCTTTAAAGAATTATTAATGGTTGGTGGCTTTGATAAATACTATCAAATTGCTCCATGTTTTAGAGATGAAGATTGTAGAGCAGATAGAACATTAGAATTCTATCAATTAGACTTTGAAATGGCTTTTGCAGAAGAAGAAGACGTATACGAAGTAGGAGAAGAAATATTCTATGATTTATTCACTAAATTTTCAGATAAAGAAGTATCTCCTAGACCTTTTAGAAGAATTCCATATAAAGAAGCACTATTAAAATATGGAACAGATAAACCAGACTTAAGAAACCCATTAGAAATAATTGATTTAACAGAAGAATTTAAAGAAACAACCTTTAAACCATTCCAAAAATCAGTTATTAGAGGAATCAAAGTCGATGATTTAGCAGATAAACCAAACTCATGGTTTAATGAAGTTGTAGATTATGCTAATAAAATTGGTATGCCAGGTATTGGATATATAAGTGTTTTAGAAGATATGACATTTAAAGGGCCAATCGATAAATTCCTATCAGACGAAGAAAGAAAGAACCTAATTACCAAAGCAGACCTAAAAGCAGGTAGTGTACTATTCTTTATCGCAAATAAAAAAGAAAAAGTAGCCGCTAACTTCGCTGGTCAAATAAGAACAGAATTAGGTAGAAAATTAGAATTAATCGATCCAAATAAATTTGAATTCTGTATCGTAAATGATATGCCAATGTTTGAATATAACGAAGAAGAAGGTAAATACGATTTTGGTCATAATCCATTCTCAATGCCACAAGGCGGAAAAGAAGCTTATGAAAAAGAAATTGAAGATATTCTAGCATATCAATTCGACTT
>CAMYRF010000061.1 GCA_947296775.1 uncultured Mycoplasmatota bacterium | reverse complement strand
GCTTATGACTAATGCGAGTGATAATACTAAATATGATTTATATATAGGTGGTAATGGGGGCGTAATAGCAAATAAAAACTCCAGTTATTTATTCTTTAAATTTATTAATCTTAAAACTATAGATTTTGGAACTAATTATGATACAAAGAATGCAACTACTATGCAGTTTATGTTTGATAATTATAATACTAGTGGTGCTTTAAGTGAGATAAAGGGTTTAGAAAATTTTAATACTAGTAATGTAACTAATATGGGCGCGATGTTTAGAAATGGTAGTTATACTTCGCTTGATGTATCAAATTTTGACGTTTCTAAAGTTACTAATACTAATTCAATGTTTGGTAACAATCAGTATTTAAAGACTATAAATCTTTCTACCTGGAATACAGAAAGTTTAGAAAATATGGCCTATATGTTTGATAGATGTTATTCATTAGAGTCTATAGATATAAGACATTTTAATACAAGTAAAGTAAATACAATGAAAGCATTATTTCAACATTGCCCAAAACTTAAGGAAATAAATTTAGGTACTTGGGATACTAGTAATCTAACAAATATGGAAGGTATGTTTTATAATTACGAAGGTGGAGATAGCCTACTTAGAAAGATTAGTCTATGTTCATTTGATACAAGCAACGTAACTAATATGCTTCATATGTTTAGAGGAACAAAGAATTTAGAAAAGGTATATGTAGGATCTAAGTGGACAGAGGCTAATGCATCTAAAACTAGTATGTGGCTTGACAGTAAGATATCATCAGTAACTAAGTCTAATAATTGTATGATAGATGCCGAGGATTCAGCAGTTATAAATTTATCTAGTTCAAAAACAACTAATTCTATTACAGTAGTAACAGAGGCTTCTGGTGAAAGTGGAATATCGAAGTATGAGTATTCAATAAATGGAGGAGATTGGGTAGAAGATGATAATTTCCATAAGTTTACTGGTCTTACCAAAAATACAGAATATTCAATTAAGGTAAGAGTTACAAGTGAAGTGGGGAAACAAACAGAAAAGGAAATAAAGGTAACTACAAATGAACTTGCTATTCCAATATTTAATGAAAGTGCGATAGGAACTGGAGGAAAAAAGGTAACGATAACTTATCCAGAGGGATGTGGAGATAGTTTAACATGTTCATATCAAAAGAATGAAGATGAATGGATAGAAGTAAGTGAATCAATTAAAGATGTATTATATTCAGAAACTGGAAGTTTAGTTGCCAAAGTAAGTGATGGAACTAATGAAGTATCAAGTAGTTATGCAGTTATATTTGAAGGAAATGAAATTGAATATACTGGTGGTGTCCAAGAATATACTGTTCCTAAAGATGGTTATTATAAGATAGAACTTTGGGGTGCTTCAGGTGGGAAAATATATAGTGATACAAATTCTAAAGGTGGTTCATATACTAAAGGCGAAATTTATTTAACTAAAGGTGAGAAACTTTATTTATATATTGGACAACAAGGCAATGCAAGTAATGTTTGCAGTTCTATAGCAGGTTTTAATAATGGGGCTATTAATGATAAGAATGCCAATGGTGCATGTGGTCCAACTGGTGGCGGAGCAACCGATGTTAGATTAGTTAGTGGAAATTGGGATAATGTAACTTCATTGAGAAGTAGAATAATGGTGGCAGCAGGTGGAACTTTTGGTAGCGAAGGTGGAGATTTAATAGGTAGAGAGGCTGCTCTAACTTATGAATATTATGATTATGTAGGAAAACAGGCTAAGCAAACTAGTGGTGGAATTGCACCTACTAAATTTTCTTCGGCTACTTCTAATGGTACTGCAGGTGGATTTGGATTTGCTGGTAATGGAGGCGCTAGTGTATATAGTGCTACTACTTACGGTGGTGCTAGTGGTAGTTCTGGTTATTATGGTGGTTCTGGAGCATCAGGGTTAAATAGTGGAGTATTTTATGCAGGAAGTGGGTCATCATATATATCTGGATATGCTGGATCTAATTCAATAACATCTGCTTCTTCTGGTATTCACACGAATCAAACTAAACATTATTCTGGAAAATATTTTATTAACACCGAGATGAAAACAGGTGTTAATAATGGAAATGGTAAGGTTAAAATAACATATTTAAAATATCCTAGTAGTGAAGATAGTTCAAAAATAAAAAGTGTTAGATATATAAAAGATTGTATTAATGGTAATGGTGAAAATGTAGGTAATCATTGGGTGGAAATACAGGCCATAAATAAAGGTGTTAATGTTGCTAAGGGAAAAAATGTTTCTGGTTTAAAGAATGGTGTTCCTGCAGGCGCGTATAATAATACTACTTATGCCTTTTCAAACGCTGTTGATGGTCAGATGGATAATCATGGTGGTAATAGTGGCTTTGCATATATGGGGGATAGTGGTAATCAATGTTTAATAGTTGATTTAGGTAAAGTATATGATTTAGAGGAAATTGTAATTTGGCATTATTTTCCTTATAATATGGATTTTATTCGTTTCTATAACAATAACATTACTTCAGTGGCTGGTAGTGATGGTGATTATAACAGAAGTGTATCATTATCAAAAACAGTAGAGACTCCTATAGGAAATCGTATTCATAGTTTTAAATAAAGAGATAGTATTTACTATTTCTTTTTTGAATAAACATAATATGTTTTTAATATATTATTAATAATGGATTTTATTTACAAAAGTTAAAAAATCTGTTATAATCTAATGCGAGTATTAATTTACTCCTTGCTTCTTTGGAAGCCAAATAGACCATAAGGAGGTGTAAAGATGAGAAAATATGAAATCATGTTTATCGTTAAGCCATCATTAGGAGAAGATGAAGTTAAAAAAACTATTAAAGATTTTGGCGCTATCTTAACTAATAATGGGGCAAAAATTGTTAACGAAAAAGACATGGGACAAAGAGAATTAGCTTATGAAATTAATGATTTCAAAAGTGGTTATTACTATGTTTACAATATTGAAGCTAACGATGATGCTGCTATCAAAGAATTTGATCGTTTAGCACTTATCAGTAAAGATGTAATTCGTCACTTAATTACAAGAGAAGAAGACTAATAAGAGAGGTACTATTTATGAATAGAGTATGTTTAGTTGGTAGATTAACTGCAAAACCAGAATTAAGATATACAGGTTCTAATACACCTTATGCACGCTTTACTGTAGCTGTTAATAGAACATTTAGTAATGCTCAAGGCGAAAGAGAAACTGATTTTATAAATGTTGTTGTTTGGAGAAGACAAGCAGAAAACGTTTGTAATTATTTAGATAAAGGTAGTCAAGTTTCTGTTGAAGGTAGAATTCAAACAGGAAGTTATACTGATAAAGATGGGAATAAAAGATATACTACTGATGTAGCTGCAGATAGTGTTCAATTTTTAGACACTAGAAAACAGGCAGAAGCTAGAAGAAATGAACCTTCGCCTTATGATTATCAAGATGCTCCTGCGCCTTATGAAGCTGCACCTACAAATAATGTTAGTGTAGATGAAGATCCTTTTGCAGATTTTGGTGATAATGTATCTATCGATGATAATTTCTTAGACTAAAAGGAGGATAATAATGGCAGATTTTTATAGAAAAAAGAAAAAGATATGTCAAATGTGTGCTGGCAAATCAGTTGATTATAAAGATCCTGATATAGTAAAAAAATATGTTAGCGCAGATAAAGGTAAAATTTTACCTAGAAGAATTACTGGTGCTTGCTCTAAACACCAAAGACATATTGCAAACGAAGTTAAAAAAGCTAGATTTATGGCTTTATTACCTTTCGTAAAATAATTTGTAATTTTAAAACACCGTTTGGTGTTTTTATTTTGCTTTTCTTTTAATTTTCATAATTTGATGTTATAATGAAAATAGAAGACTAGGAGGAAATAAAATGAGTGATTTAGAAAAAACAAAACGTTTTAATATTGAAGATATTAACGTTGATGCCCATAATGATGAACCAGAAGAAAAAATTAATGAAGAAGTTGCTGCGTTAGAAGAAAATATGGATGAACTAGATGAAATTATTTCTGAAGATGAAAATAGTAAAGATTTTATAGATGATGGTTTTGAAATAGAATTTGACGAAGGATCTGAGGAAAATAAAGCTACTATAGAAGAAACAAATGGAATTATTAACACCGAAAAAGAATCGCCTTCAGATTTTGAAAAAGAAAAAGAAAAAGAAAAAATTATTGATGAGTTTAATAATACTCATGAGTTTAAAGATGAGCTTGTATTAGAAGACGAAGAAAAAAATGAAGAAGTGGATTCTGAATTGGCAAGTATTGTAAAAAATGATTATCAAGAAAAAACTATTGTAGAAATGGAAATTCCAAAAGATAAAACTATTGGTATTGCTAGTGATCACCGTGGATTTAGGTTGAAACAAAAACTTACAAAATATTTAGAAAAAAAGGGATATACTGTTATTGATTTCGGGACTGATAATACAAAAAGCACAGATTATCCTGAATTTGGTTTTAAATTAGGTGAAGCAGTTGCTGCTTATGAAGTGGAAAAGGGAATTGCTATATGCGGAAGTGGTATTGGAATTAGTATTGCTTGTAATAAAATTAAGGGTGTGAGATGTGCAAAAGTAGATAATGTTAAGGAAACAAAATATGCAAGAAAAGATAATGATGCTAATGTAATTGCTATTGCTGGGAATATGCCTACTTTTAGAGCAAAAGATATCGTTGATGCATATTTAAAAACCAAATTTACGGGTTTAGAACGTCATAAAAGGCGTATTGAAATGCTTGATAATAGAGGGTAATTATGTTATTGAAAGCAATTTTATATATAATTTTTACTTTTGTAAGTATTTGGGCACTTGATAGTGTTAACATTAATAATGTATTTAAAAAGAATAAATATTACGCATCTAGAGTATTATATTTAATGATAAGTGTTTCTTTATCATATTTAGTAGTAAATTTCATGTATGATTTTTTAGGTTATGCAAATATCTTTTAGAAAGGAAGTTTACTATGAAAAAAATACTCTTAATTACTTTGCTTGTAGTATTTATTCCTTTTTTTGTGGTAAATATATTTGTTAGAACAGATGAAATTAAGTTTCATTATGTTTCCAATGAAGTAATAAGAGTTAAGAATGCAAGTACTAATGAAATTATGAACGTTCCTTTTGAGGAGTATATTAAAGGTGTTTTGGCTGGAGAAATGCCTGTTAGTTTTGAACTTGAAGCTTTAAAAGCTCAAGCGGTTGCGTCTAGAAGTTATGTTTTAGTTCAGGTTTCTAAAAATGAAGATAAGGACTATGATGTAGTTAATACTGTGGATAATCAAGTTTATTTGACGGATGATGATTTAAAGAAAAAGTGGAAGGATAAATATGTTACTAATATTAATAAGATTAAAAAGGCAGTAACGGAAACTAAAGGAGAGTATTTAAGTTATAATGGTGAGGTTGTGGAAGCTTTATTTTTTTCTACTAGTACGGGCAAAACTGAAAATAGTGAAGAGGTATTTTCTTCAGCTGTACCTTATTTAAGAAGTGTTTCTAGTACTTGGGATGAGGCATCACCTGTGTTTGAAGATACTAGTACTTTTGAATTGTCTGACTTTTATTCTAAGTTAGGTCTTGAGTATAATGATAAAATTACGTATGATGTTTTGGAAACTACTAGTACTGGACGTGTTAAAAAAATTAAAATTAATGGGGTGGATTTTAATGGTCGTGATGTTGCGACTAAGTTAAAATTACGTTCAAATTATTTTAGTTTGATTCAAAATGATAAAAAAGTTACAATTACCACGAAAGGTTTTGGTCATGGTGTTGGAATGAGTCAGTATGGTGCTTTAGGTATGGCTAAAGAAGGATATACTTATGATAAAATTTTAAAACATTATTATCAAAATATAGAAATTAAAAAAAATTAGTATAATTTTACTTTTTGTGTTCACACTGTTAATAGAGGTGAAAAATATGAAGAAAGTAAAATTAAAAAAACCTGTATTTTATGGAATTAATACTGCTGCGATATCTTTATTGTTAGGGACTCTTTATTTGATAGATTTTTCTAGTCAAAAAGAATTGG
>CAMYRF010000060.1 GCA_947296775.1 uncultured Mycoplasmatota bacterium | reverse complement strand
ATTGGCGGTACTAGTGTTGGCGAGGGTAAAGATGTAATGTATAAAATGATTGATGATGCAATTAAATATTTACCTACTGATAAACCCAGATATTTAATGGGTGTTGGAGAACCGGTAGATATTTTTGAAGGTATAGAACGTGGTATTGATATGTTTGACTGTGTTTTACCAACTAGACTTGCTCGTCATGGAAATGCATTTACTTATAACGGCAAAATTAATTTGAAAAATTTAAAATTTAGAGAGGATTTTACACCTATTGATAGTGAATGTGATTGTTATACTTGTAAGAATTATTCTAAAGCTTATATTAGACATTTACTGGCTGCTAAAGAAACTTTAGGTGGCCGACTTCTTTCTATACATAATATTAGATTTTTAATTAGGCTCACTGAAGAAATTAGAAAGTCTATTGAAAATGGTAATTTCTTAGAATATAAAGAAAGTTTTATGAGAAAATATAATAACCTTGATTAGTTTCGAGGTTATTTTTTGTATTAATTTATATAGAATATATCTATGGATAATGCTTAATTTGTTTTTTTCTTGTTTTTTTATGACTTTTTTGATATAGTTTAAATAGAATAGTAGGAGAGAGAAAACATGAGGATATCGGCAAAGAAAAAGAGAAAAATTATTGTAGGAAGTTTATGTGCAGTAGTATTATTAATGGCAGTAGGATATGCAGCTTTTAGTAGTGTTTTAAATATTAAAGGAACAAGTAGCATAGGTTCAAATTGGGATATTGCTATAACTGCAATAACCGAAAAAAATATAGTAGGAGGAGCCTCAACTGCTACTAATGCAACTGGAGATAAAAAGATAACAGGAATCGGAACATTAACGGCCTCATTTGAAACAAATCTAGTTAGTCCGAAAGATAGTATAGAATATGATATAACAATAACAAATAAAGGAACATTAGATGCGAAATTAGATAAGATAACATTAACAGAACCAAATAATGAAGCAATAATATTTACTACATCAGGATTAACAGAAGGTTCAGTATTAAGCGCGAATAATGGAACAGCAGTACTTACAGTAAAAGTAGAGTATAGTAATAAAGTAACAAGTCAACCAGAAAATACAAAAGGAAATCTTACAGTGACACTTGATTATGTTCAAAATGATGGAGGAAGCATTCCAAACGTCCCAATAACTTCGACAGATTTAATGTCTAATACAGTAACTTCAGGAGATGGATTATATGCTGACGAATATGAAACAGGAAGATATGTTTATAAAGGAACTGATCCAAATAACTATATAACATTTAATGATGAAACTTGGAAAATACTATCAGTAGAGAATGATGGAAGCTTAAAAATAATGAAAAAAGATAGTATAGGAAATATGGCATTTGATACAACAGGAGGAACGTGGGGGTTAAATAATTGGGCAAGGCCAGCCGATTTAAATACATACTTAAATAATGATTATTATAATAGTTTAAGTGATGAAGCGAAAAGTTTAATCCAAACTCATACATGGAGTGTAGGTTCAGTAACATCTAACAATACTGATTTGTTAGCTCAAATAGAATCAGAGAACCAAGCTACATGGACAGGAAATATAGGTTTAATGAGTTTAAGTGATTTTATAAAAGCGAATAAAAACACAGAAGAGTGTGGCAACTTGAGTTTAAACACAACCAATAAAGAAATATGTAAAGCCACAAATTACATGGTACCGACATCGGGATATTTATGGACTATTGCGCCTGCTACAGTAGCTTCTTTTACCGTGTTTCGTGTAGCTAGTAATGGCGCTGTCGATACAAGTTTTGCAAAAACTAATGCTATTGACGTATTTCCGGTAGTGTATCTAAAATCTGGTATTCAATTAATGGGGGAAGGAACTGGAAAAAATCCATATGCAATAGTTTAAGAATAAATAATATTTAAATCATTTTAAACATAATAAAACTGTATAGAAAATCTATGCAGTTTTATTTCTTTCTATTGATTCCAATCATTGCGCCAAGCATAGAACTTGTAATTAGTAAAATATAAAAAATCAAATCTTTTAATATTAATTTTGGACTAAAAATTAAATTGCCAACAAATATTAATAGTGTTATAATTAAACCTAATTTTAGACCTTCAAGCCAGCCGTTTTTTTCAGCTCCTTTACCTATGATATATCCACCAAGAGCTAGTGAAAAAAGAGGAATGATTATTTTTGATATTATCATTATTTTTGAATTTATTATATTAAAATAATTTAGAAGTGTAAATATAAATGTTAGAAGTAAAATGCTTAAAGTAGTAAATAAAAAACTTTTTAATATTTTTTTTAAGTATTTCATGTGAACCTCCTAATTAAATATATGTTTTTTGCATAAAAATATGAGTTTCGTCACTTGAAAAACATTATATATTATGATATACTTTTTTAGTAAAGTAAAAGAGGGTATTTTATGAGAAAACAAGAAAAATATATTCAAAAAAATAAAAAAAGAAATACTATTGTTGCCATATCAGCTTTAGCTATTATTGTTGGATATGCTGTTTTTGCTCAACCACTTGCTTATAATGCGGTCCTTAGAGGCATTAAAAAAGTTACAGATGTATTTGTTCCTTGGGATAATAATTCTAACAAAAATGATACTGGTAGTAATACTGGTAATAATAATTCTAATAATCTGGGTAAAGATAATAGGAATAATGACGACGAAAAGGATGCGACCAATGTTGGTGATGGTGGATCGTCAAATATAGTAGTGTCAGATAAATGGAACATTTCATTTACTAAGGCAATAAATACTGGAGTTTATGGTTATGCGAGAGAAATAACGCCTGTAACATTTAATGCTTTATCTGCTTCTTTTGATGTTGCATTAACTGGCCCTGAGGATAAAATTGTTTATGAATTTACAATAACAAATAAGGGGCAACTTAATGCTAAAGTTGAGGATATTCGTTTAGTTCCAGATAATCAGGATGATATGATTGAATTTCAAATTTCTGGACTTGAAAAAGGTGATAAGTTAGCTGTAGGAGAAAGTACCACAATGACTGTAACTATTTCATATAAAAACTCATCTAATGATGATGTAAAATACTATAACAAATCTGCAAAAATTATTATTGATTATGTTCAAGACTAGCATTTGCTAGTTTTTTGATGAGAAAATATATTTTTTTAGGCATTTATTTTATAGTGCTAAAGAAAAATCTGATATATGGCTTATGATGCTTGCAGCAGAAGATTTTACTGAACTTTATGATATATTAGATGAAATACTCACACCTAATGCAAGGAATAAATTTATAAGGGATGTGGTAACTATGAGTAATGACAATTTTATATTACACGAATGGGAGAAATAGAAGAATTAAAATAATTTTTGATTTACTTTAAAGATTTTTTAACGTGAATATATTGATGTATTGTTACAACTATCATATTTAAGACACTACTCCAAATTAGGGCCCATAAACCAATATGTAAATTACAGAAAATGAATAGCGAAATTATTCTGATAATTGTTCCGATTAAGGTTCCATTCATTGCTTCTTTTGCCTTTCCCATAGCTTGTAAGCTGGCAGTTAGAGGGGCTTGTATATAATGAAATAGACATAGGGGGGCTAAAATTTTTATATACTCAATTCCAGCGGTTGTATTATATATAAACTTCATAGGTATTTCTGGTATAATTTCAAATATTATAGTAGCTGGGACTCCAATTAATAGTGATAGAAATATAGCTAGTTTTATTTTGTTCCAGACATATTTTTTATGTCCTTTACTATATGATTTACTAATGTTTGGTATTAAAGCTTGACTTATGGCCATTGTGAAAAATGATGGTATTAATATTAGCGGCATGATAAATCCGTTGATTATTCCGTATTCATTAACAATGTAATTATTGGTATATCCGTTTTTAATTAAGCAGTATGTTAATATTATTGGTTCGAAAAAAAAGCCTATAGATCCTATCAATCTACTCATAGTAGTTGGAATTCCTATATTAAATACTTCTTTGATATTGTTTTTGTGTGGGGTTAAATCTTTTTTTGTTATTTTGAAATGTTTTGGTAAAAAGAAGAACAAAACAAATATTGAGGTAAGTTCACTGATAACGTTTGTTAATACAACAAAGGCTACAGCATATTCGATTCCAGATTTTATAAATATTGGGATACCTATAATAAGGCAAATCAATCTGATGACATCTTCAGTTACATTTGAAATAACATGAGGTAACATGTTTTGTTTGCCAAAAAAATATCCTCTTAAAATGCTTGAAATACTAATAAAGGGTAAAACAAAACCAATGCAAAGTAGGGCGTAGTAGCTCCTTGGCTCGTTTAGAAGGTTGCTGCTTATATAATTTCCTAAGAAAAATAATAGTAACATTATTGTAAGATTTATTACTAACGAAATAGGAAGTATTGAAAAAACTAAGTTTTTGTTATTTTTAGTATCTTCAGCAACTAGTTTACTTATGGCGACTGGGAAACCTAGGCTAGCAACAGCCATTAACAAGGTAAAGGTTGGTGATATTAACATATAGATTCCCATACCTTCAGTTCCTATTAGTCTTGCTAAAACAATTTTTATAAACATACTAATAATTTTGGTGATAAGACCGCCAATAATTAGTATTATAGTACCTTTTATAAATAAATTTCCTTTGATTTTTATCATACTAGATTATATGCATGTATATGAAAAAAAATGGAAATAAATCTAATTTTTTTAAATAATTATAAATTTATAGTTAGTTTTTTTATTTTGCATGCTTCTATATATGATGTATCTTGAATGCCGTGAATTGCTTGTTCTAAATAATATTTTTCTAAAGCTATATATTCTTCTTCGGCTAGTTTGTGTCCAAGATGTTAATTTTATCTTGATATATTATTTTTATCAATTAATTTTAGGTTATATCTTTAAAAAACATTTAAATTAGGGTATAATGTTTATGTGTATTGTATGGAGGGAAAATATGGATATAGAGTTTGGCAGTGTACAAGAACTATATGAACGATTGAAACCGGCCCTTAAATCAAAAGTGTTAGAATTAAAAAGGGATGGCTATGATTATTTGACTGGCGAAGATGTATGGAATTATTTAAAAGAAAAAAAATGGAAAAGTAGTAATAATTTAGCTTTATGCGAGATGGTTAGTGATATTTTTAATAGTGATAATGCACTGATTGATGCTTATTTTAAAGGGAAACTAAATTATAAAAAAAGAAGAGTATATTTTGAAGACTAGAAGGAGTTTTATAACATGAAGAAAAAAATTATTTTACGTATACTATTTACAATTGCTATTATAGGAGCTTCTTTAGCTCTGTTATTTCCTGTTTTACAAAATGTAAAATTAGGTCTTGATTTACAAGGTGGTTTTGAAGTTTTATATCAATTAGAAAGTATTGATGGTAAGAATAAAGTGACTAACGATATGGTTAATTCTACTTATAAGACATTAGTTAAGAGAATTGACGTTTTAGGAGTTTTAGAACCTACTATTGATATTGAAGGTGATAAAATCCGTGTTCAACTTGCGGGTATTGATAATGCTGAAGATGCTCGTAATGTTCTTAGTCAAACTGCAAGTTTAACTTTCCGTGATACAAATGATAATTTGCTTATGACTAGCGATGTTTTAAAAGGCGGAGCTGCTAAAGTGGGAACTGACGAAAAAGGAAATCCTGTTGTTTCTTTAAGCATTAAGGATAAGGATGAATTTTATAAAGTTACTAAAAAAGTAAGTGAAACGGAAGATAATCGTATTGTTATATGGCTAGATTATGATGATAAAGATAATTCGTTTGCAGAGGAAGGCATGAAATGTGGATCTTTAGGAAATTCTAATTGTCTTTCTGTGGCAACAGTTTCACAAGGCTTTAGTAGTGATGTTATTATTCAAGGAAATTTTGAAGAAGAAGAGGCTCAAAGTTTAGTTGATTTAATTAATTCTGGTAGTATGCCTACTAAATTAGTTGAAATTTCTTCTAAAAGTGTTGGAGCTGCTTTTGGTGAAAATTCTTTAGAAAAAACTGCTGCTGCTGGTGTTATCGGTATTGCTTTAATTTGTGTATTAT
>CAMYRF010000059.1 GCA_947296775.1 uncultured Mycoplasmatota bacterium | reverse complement strand
GCTTTAAACCAAGTTGCGCTTCCAGGTACATTTATTGCAAGAAAGGCAATAATTAAAATAATTATTCCAATGAATATTAAGATTATATTACCATCACTTATAGCTTTTTCTCTTTTGAAATCTCTCTCGTAAGTACAGTGTGTATATAGAAGTTCAAGTGAAAGATATATATAGGGTATTACATAAAATGATAATAATCCTAAAGTGATTAATGATAAAACTATCCAAAAACTAAAACTAATTAGTAATCCATAAAATTTAATTCTATTACCAGAAATAGTGTTTTCGGTTTTAAATATTATTTCTTTTACTTGCAATTTTTGATTTTCTAGATATACAAATGGCAATATTATAATATATGGAATAAAGAAAATTAAAATGATCATATTTATAAATATGCCTACACCTGGGATTAATCCGATTAACCAAGTTATAAATATTAGTCCAATTATAAGAATAGCAAATATTTTAATGTATTTAAAATCTTTTAAACTAGAAAATATTTCTTTTGGTTTTATTTCTTTATCATCACATATTTCTTTAGACATTTTGGAAAAGCCTAAAAAAAATGGTGACATTAAAATTAGTATAATGCCAATTATTAAATCGTTTAAAGCTTTAATGTTATAACTATAACCTATTAAATTTGTTATAAAATGAGTAATGGTTATAATTGCACAGGCAATTATAATCATTAAAAGTAATGCGATAGCTAAATTCTTTTTAGGTTTAGTTTTCGCTTCTTTTTTGATAGATTTTCTAACAATATTTTTCATATTCATCACCCTATTATCATTATATCATTTTGTGTTTAATAAAGCTAGAATAAGTTGTTTATGATTCATTTATTTTGTATGGAGATGATTCTGTACCATCGCCATATAGTTTTAAATCATTTGTTAAATAAAGTACTGGTACTACTTCTAAACTGTTGTGTCCATTACCATAACCAAAAGCACCAGAAACACTTGCAATAAGTACACGATTAGTATACTTCATGTATGGTGTTAATAACCAAGCTTGTGTACCACTTTTTACAAGTGTATTATAAATCCAGTTGTTATTTGAAGCATCATTATGACAGTCAAATATATACCAATGTGTAAGACATATTGTTTTTTTATTTCCGCCTATATGATCACTAACTGTTGGTAAAGCAATAAATCCTTCCCATTTTGCTTCTTTTTCTTCTTGTATTGTTTCAGATGTCAGTTTATCTTCGTAAGTGATTGGAGCAATATTAAAGGTTCTTTTTTTTATTAAAGATTTCGCCTCACTATTAAATGAGCTATAATAAATTGTATTTAAATAGGTATTTAACTCGGCATCTTTATCTACAGCGCCTTTATATGTTCCATTAATAAAGTTAGTTGTTTGACTCCATGCATTGCATCCGTTATTAGCACCGTCGTTACAGTATCCAGTTGTTCTTAAACCAACACTATCAAATTTTCTTTTACCAATGGTATCATTTTTTATTAGTTTTAAGTCTCCATTTACTTCTACAGATATTATTCTCCACGTTTCATTATTAAATGTTATATAATTGCTGGGATTTGCACCTTTATAAACACATCTTCCGTCCTCATAAATATCTTGGTAAAGTCCATCTCCATCAGTTTCATTACAATATTTATTTTTTAATTCTTGTGGTGTGTATATTTTTTCTTTTATATTCCCTTTAGCTGTTATATTTAAATTGGTTTGAAAGGCGGCATATCCTGTTGTTAGTACAAATAATAAACTTAGACTTGTTAATATGATTATTTTTCTTTGTTTTATTCTTTTTCTTCTCATATTCTATTTCACCGTATACACTATATCAAAAAAAAAAAAAAAAAACAAGGTAATATTATCGAAAGATTACCTTATTTAATTTTTATATATAGTCATTATTGCTTCCGCTACTTTTATTCCATCCATAGCTGATGTTGTTATTCCACCAGCATAACCTGCTCCTTCACCACAAGGATATATTCCTTTTATATTGCTTTGAAATATGTCATCTCTTATGATTTTTACTGGTGATGATGTTCTACTTTCGGGTGCGGCTAAAATAGTATCATCGTTTACAAATCCTTTTATTTTTTTATCAAAATTGTTCATAGCATCTTTTATATTTTCTGTAATAAATTTAGGTAAAATTTTATTTAAATCAGCAAATTCATAATCACCTTTAAAATTGGGATTAACATTTTTAAAACTAGTTGAAACTTTTTCTTCTACAAAATCCTTATATAATTGAACTGGTATTTTTCCGTTACAAATTTCATAAGCTTTTCTTTCGATATTTTTTTGGAATTTAATTCCATCTAATGGGTGATTTCCAAAATCATTTGGACTAACGGTTACGATAACAGCACTATTAGCATTTTCGCCATTTCGATCATTATAACTCATACCGTTTACAGCAAGATGACCTTCTTCTGAGGATGCATTAACAACATAACCACCTGGACACATACAAAATGTATAGATACCTCTACCATTATTATTAAATGTTAATTTATAGGATGCGGTAAGATTTTCATTACCGTATTGAGATAAATTAATCTTTTTTTGTGGGTGCTGAACACGAATTCCAACAGCAAAGGGTTTGGCTTGCATATTTAAATTATGATTATAAAGCATTTCAAATGTGTCTCTAGCACTATGCCCAATAGCTAAAACTAAAGTATCACATTTTATTTCTTCGTTATTTGTTTTTATGCTGGTTAAGGTACCCTTTTCTATAACCAAATCTATTAGTTTGGTATTGTATTTAAATTCACCACCCATTTTTATAATTTGATTACGTATGTTTTTTACTACCTTACTTAAAATATCTGTACCTATGTGCGGCTTATTTAAATATAATATTTCTTCTTTAGCGCCATTTTTAACGAATGTTTCAAATACTTTTTTCATTCTAAAGTTTTTATCTTTTACTAAGGTATTTAATTTACCATCGGAAAAAGTTCCTGCACCACCTTCTCCAAATTGAACGTTTGATTCAGTGTTTAATATTCCGTCATCCCAAAATTTATTAACGGTATTTATTCTATCTTCTATTTTTTCACCACGTTCTATAATGATTGGTTTATAGCCGTATTCTGCAAGTAGATAGGCTGCGAATAATCCTGCGGGACCACTACCTACTACAACTGGTCTATTTTCCATTTGTTTAGTGCCCTTTGCTTTAAATTTATATTCTTCTACCGGTGTTTTAAAAACATCGTCTTGGTTTATTTTTTTTATGATATTTCCTTCGTTTGGTACTTCAGCATCTATTTCATATACATACATTAAATTATCTTTTTTTCTAGCATCTAATGATTTTTTATTTATTTTGATATTTATGATATCTTCTTCTTTTATTTTTAATTTGCTGGCGACTTTTTTTATTATTTGTTTTTCGTTGTCGTTATTATAGCTTACTTTTATGTTTCTTACTCTAATCATTTAGTACCCTTTCCTGCAAGATAACCTGTTAAAAAAGCAAATGTTAAATTATAACCACCACAATCACCATTAACATCTAATATTTCACCTATAATGTATATGTTATTTTCTTTTGCTGATTCCATAGTTGTTGGATTTATTTCAGTTAGTGGTACGCCTCCACTACAAACTTGGGCTTTATCAAATGAGTTTGTACCTTTAATATTAAGTTTGAAAGCACATACTTTTTGATTTAGTGTTTCTTTTTCTTCTTTGGTTAATTCGTCCCAATATTTATTTTTATTTATTTTTGCTTTTTTTATTAGAAAGTCTGCTAGTTTATAGTTTAATAGCCCATCAAATAGCTGGCTTATATTGCGACCTTTTACTTTGTTGTTTCTTTGGCTTATGAATTTTATGAAGTCATCTATTTCTGGAAGAAAGTTTATAACTATTTCTTCTTTTTTATTATTATCTATACCTCTTGCGACTTTACCGCTTAAGTTAAATATGCATATTCCGCTTACACCATAATCGGTTAATTGAATTTCTCCGTGCTCTTTTTTAATTAGCTTATCATTTTCTATAAGTGAAACTTTGACCTCACATCTTATTTTATCCCATTGTTTTAAATCTTTTTCATCGCTAATTAATTGAACTAATGCGGGTAACGGTTTTATTATACTATGGCCTAGAGAATTCACTAGATTATATCCATTTCCATCTGATCCTGTTTTTGGTGCAGCTTTTGATCCAGTTGCGATTATTATTTTATCGGCTTTTATTTCGTTATTAATAATAAATTGGTTATTTTGTTTTTTTATATTTTTTGCATAGTAATCGGTAATTATATTTACGCCTAATAATTGGCATTCTAAAAGTAAAGCTTCTTTAACGCTTACTGCTTGATTTGAATTAGGATAATAGTAACCGTTTTTTATTTTGGGAACAATTCCGATTTCATCGAACATGTTTAAAACTTCATTTAGATTGTCGGTTGTTATTATTTGATTTAGTATTTCTTTATTCTGGCAGTTATAATGTTTTATATCTTGATCTATATTGAAGTAATTACATTTACCATTACCAGTAATTAATATTTTTTTACCTACACTACTATTTCTTTCTAAAATAGTGACTTCGTTTTTTGCTTTTGCAGCAAATATTGCAGCTACTAGGCCTGATGCCCCAGCTCCAATTATTACTACTTTTGACATAAGATTTCACCTCTATATAATTATAACATATTATCTAAAAATAGGACCTTCTTTCTAATAAATTAGTTCCTTTACTTATATCCTATGATATTTGTGTTCTATTTCCTTTTTATTAAGAAAAAAGACATCATTTCTGATGTCTTGATACATTTAATATTATTCCGATACTAACTAACGTAATCATTAAACTAGAACCTCCATAAGAAAGAAATGGAAGGGTTACTCCAGTAACTGGAATAAGCCCAACAACAACCATTAAGTTAAGTAAGGCTTGAAAACCAAGTTCGAAAATAATTCCAAAGGCTAAATATTTTCCGAATAGATTTTCACATTTTAAGGCGATTTTGATGGTTACGGCGATTATGGTTATGAATAAGGTTGAAACTATTAATATTCCTAGAAATCCGAATTCTTCACTGATAATTGAAAAGATGAAATCTGTTTGTGGTTCTGGTAAGTAAAAATGTTTTTGTCTTGAACCTCCTAGACCAAACCCAAATAATCCACCTGGACCTATGGCATATAGTGATTGAATTATTTGAAAGCCACTTCCTAAGGGATCTTCCCATGGGTTTAAAAATGATAATATTCTTTTTAATCTATATGGTGCGGCTAATATAAGGGCGACTATTCCGCCTATTCCAGCTAGACCTACTTTTAAGAAAAATTTTATATCAACACCACCAACAAATAGTAGTCCGATAACTCCCATAACTAGTATAAGTCCTGTTCCAAAGTCTGGTTGTAACATGATAAGTGCGAATACTGATAGTGTTAGAAGTAAAATTGGGATAACGCCTTTTTTGATATTATTTATATCTTTTCTATTGTTGTATAAATATTTGCTTGTAAAAATTATCATAGCTAGTTTCATAAATTCTGATGGCTGAATACCAAATGAACCTACTCCAAACCAACTTTTACTACCATTACGTTCTGTTCCTACGAATAATACTAGTACTAACAAGATAAAACATACTAAAAATATTTTATTTGAGTATTTGTAGTATTTTTCAAAGTCTATTTTACTGACTAAAAACATTAATATTAAACCGATTATTAGAAATAGTCCTTGGTTTTTTACGTATTTAAATGGGTCGTCAAATTTATATTCAGCCCAAACATAGGATGATGAATATACCATCATTAATCCAAATAGTGATAGTAGTATAACGGTTAGTACTAAGGTAATATTCATTTTTTTCATATTATCACTCCATATATTAGAGCAACTATGCTGGCGATTATTCCTACTAACCAAAACATTTTAACGATTGTTGTTTCTTTCATGCCTAATTTTTCGAAGGTATGATGAATTGGGGTCATTGGGAAAAATCTTTTTTTAGTTAGTTTATAATAAATTATTTGAATAATACAGCTTAGAGTTTCTAAAACGAAAACAATTCCTATTAATATTAATAATACTTCGTGTCTTGTCATAATAGCGTAAGCTC
>CAMYRF010000058.1 GCA_947296775.1 uncultured Mycoplasmatota bacterium | reverse complement strand
TGGGTTCAGAACGTCGTGAGACAGTTCGGTCCCTATCCGTCGTGGGCGTAGGAAAATTGAGGAGAGCTGTTCCTAGTACGAGAGGACCGGAATGGACGTACCTCTGGTGTATCTGTTGTCACGCCAGTGGCAGTGCAGAGTAGCTATGTACGGAATGGATAACCGCTGAAAGCATCTAAGCGGGAAGCCAACTTCAAGATGAGTTTTCCCATTTTTTATAAAGTAAGATCCCTCAAAGACTATGAGGTTGATAGGCTAGAGGTGGAAGCATGGCGACATGTTGAGCTGACTAGTACTAATAGATCGAGGATTTAATCCTATTAAATTTTTTCTAGGAGATATCCTTGAAATCACATTATCATGTTTTCAGAGAATTATTTCTCTATATTTAATTTGTGACGATAGCGAAGTGGATACACCTGTTCCCATCCCGAACACAGAAGTTAAGCACTTCAACGCCGAAAATAGTGTAAGCGAAGATAGGACGTTGCAAATTTTTTTTGTGCATTAATGAGACGTAAAGTCTTTTTTTTTATGATATATTATGTTATAATAACAGCAATGGAGGTGCAATTATGAAAATTAAATTTTCAGCAACTGAATTTATTAATATTTACTCGAAAAAAGGTACTACTAAAAATGTAGCATTACATGCTTGCAATTGTTGTAAAGGTTGTAAAGCGGGTAAATGCTAATTTAAATTAATTGCTGTGCAATTAATTTTTGTATTGGAGGAAATGTATGGAAAGTATAAAATTATCGGCACCATTGTCAGTAGAATTAACTTTAACAAAGGGATGTAATCATAAGTGCTTACATTGCTATAATCCATGGCGAAAAGCCAACAAAATTACAGGAAATAAATTAACAATAGAACAAATAGATAAAATAGTAGAGGAATTAGTTAAAAATAATGTATGGCACGTTACTATCTCTGGTGGAGAACCATTAACTATGCCAAATGAAATGTTTTACTTAATACATCAATTAGATAATAATGGAATCACTTATAGTATAAATAGCAATTTGACATTAATGACTGAAGAAATCGCTGACGTTCTTAAGGATAAATTAAAATTAAAAACTCTTATTTTAACATCTCTTCCATCAATTGATGAAACAAAATGTGATGAGATTACACAAATTGAAGGAAGTTACAGGCGAATTTTAAAAGGAATTTCAATATCCAAACGACATGGATTTAAAATAGGTGTTAATATAGTTATAACAAAGAAAAATATTAATGACTTAGATAATATTATTGATTTTTTACAAAAATTTGAAATAGATTATTTATCAATATCAACAGTTATTCCCCCTAGCTATGATATTTTAAATAAAGATTATTATTTAAAAAATGAAGATATTATAAGGGTAGCCAATTGCTTGCTGCAAGTACATGAAAAACTGGGAATAGATGTTGACTCTGTTACACCGTTACCATTATGTATTTTAGGTGACGCCGATAAATATCAAAATGTTATTTCCACTTCTTGTTCAGCAGGTATTAATAGATGTGATATAGATTGTAACGGCGATATATTTGCGTGTTCCCATGAAGATAAACCTTATGGTAATATTTTTGTTGAAGGATTAAAAAAAGCATGGGATAAAATGGATGCTTGGCGTAATTTTCAAAATATTAACAAGGAATGCATTGATTGTGAGTATATGAATATTTGTGGTGGTGAATGTAGGATGATAACAAAAAACAGTATACCACAATTATATAATTTAAATAGAAAGATAAAAATTAATTATCCAAAAGTAATTACTGACATAAGAATAACTGAAAATGATACATTTACTATAAATAATGCTGTGAAACTTAGACATGAAAATTTTGGAGCTGTATTAAGAATAGATTATGAAGATTTCTTTTTATCACAAAAAATGCTACAGTTATATAATATAATGAAAGAATTACAAGAGTTTTCAGTCCATGACCTTCAAGAATTTGTAGAGGTAAATGAAAATTTCTATAATATTATTGATTATATGGTAAAAATAGGTCTACTAAATCAAAGGAAAGTGCTAGAAAAAGTATATTAAAGAATCATAAATTACAATATAAAAATGACTTTATAAATCCGAGTTGGGAAAAACCAGTTCTTATTTATAGTCATTTTTTTGTATAGTAATGTAAAAATTTTATTATTGTTCAATTTTATTACCTAATAACTATATAAAATTCACTATAAAAATGAATCTGTTTTTTTTACTAAAAACTAATAAGAATAGTCGCTTTGTAAAATTTAGTATATAAAAAGTAAAATTTATTTAAACAAATAACGATATTTTAAAAAGTATCAAAAACTATTGTAAATAAGCTTAGCTTTTTGATATAATTAATTTGGTGATAATGTATGGAACACAGATTAACAATGCGCAGTGAAATGGAAACGATAGAATTCGCACAAAATTTAGAATCTGAAAAATTTCCAAATATGGTTATTTGTTTAAATGGTGAATTAGGTAGTGGAAAAACTATGTTTACTAAAGCATTTGCGAATGCTTTAGGTATAGATGAAAATGTTACCTCACCAACTTTCAATATTATCAAAGAATATGACGGAGAATTACCATTATATCATATGGACGTTTATCGTTTAGATGGCAATACTGAAGGTGTTGGAATAGAAGAATATTTTACAAAAGATGGTGTAGTAATTATAGAATGGGCTAATACAATTAAAGATATCTTGCCAGAAGAAAGGTTAGATATAAAATTTAAAGTAGCTGGGGAAAACTCTCGTATATTACTTGTAACTCCACATGGAAAACAATACGAAGAATTATGCGAGGCAGTATTATGAAATATTTATTTATAGATTCAGCGACTGCTACTTTAGTAGTCGCTATTATTATTGATGGAGAAATAACCTATCTCTACAACCAAGAAACGGGTAAAGACATGTCTAGTAAAATTATGCCAGTAATAGAAGAAGCATTCCAAAAAACAAATTTAACACCACAAGATATTGATAAAATATTTGTTGCAAATGGTCCTGGATCATTTACAGGTATAAGAGTAGGTCTTACAGTAGCAAAAACAATGGCTTGGAGTTTAAATATAAAAATTATTCCTGTTTCATCTTTAGAAGTTATTGCCAGTACACCAAATAATAAAAATAATATCGCGTTAATAGATGCTAGAAGAGGATACGTTTTTGCTGGAATATATGATAATAATTTAAATGTGATTGAAGAAGATAAACATATTCTGTTAGATGATATTAATGCAGAAGGTACTTATGTTAGCTATGATGATTTTAATGGATTAAAACCACAAATAGATATTTTAAAAGTTATAAAAAAACACGAACATGAACTTGGAGAAAATCCGCATAGTGTAAATCCTAAATATTTAAAATTAACCGAAGCAGAAGAAAATTTAAATAAAAAATGATAAAACAAGAAATAAATTTAGATAAAGTTTCTCCAATTTTAAATGAATATTTCCATGGATACCAAATAAGTAGTGATCCTTTTGAAAAAGTTGCAGTTTATACAAATAAAGGCATAATAGGTATCATTTCTTATAGTATCATTTATGAACGTGGTGAAATAAATTATATTGTAACACTACCAGATTATCGAAACAAAGGGATCGGTAATCAACATTAAGAATACCCCATTAAAGATAAGGAAAAAAACAAATGTATAAGCATTAGCTTAGAAGTAGATCCCTCATAATCTAACGCTATTAATCTATATTTATAATCAGGATTCAAAACACCAGGTAGAAGGCCTAATTATTATGAAAACAAAGATGCCTATTTAATGATCAAAGAAATCGAGGTGAAATAATGAACACATATATTTTAGCAATTGAATCTAGCTGTGATGAAACAAGTGCTTCAATAATTAAAGACGGTAAAGAAGAAATTGCAACAGTTGTACTTTCACAAATGGATACACATGCTAATTATGGTGGAGTAGTACCTGAAATTGCTAGCCGTATGCACATAGAAAACATAACTCTAGTTATAGAAGAAACACTAAATAAAGCAGGTATGACCATGAACGATATTACCGCAATTGCAATCACATATGGACCAGGATTAATAGGATCATTATTAATAGGGCTAATGGCAGCTAAAACATTAGCATTTACCTATAATAAGCCATTAATACCAGTTCATCATATAGCAGGCCACATATATGCAAACAATTTAGTACAAAGACTAGAATTTCCGCTTATCGCATTAGTAATTAGTGGAGGTCATACAGATTTAATATACATGAAAGAAGATTACAGCTTTGAAAAACTTGGAGGAACACTAGATGATGCTGTTGGCGAAGCTTACGATAAAGTAGCTAGAGTAATAAATGTTCCATATCCAGGTGGACCATTAGTTGATAAACTAGCACATCAAGGAGAAGATACATATAATCTTCCACTACCACTTGACGATGATAGTTATAATTTTAGTTTTAGTGGATTAAAAAGTGCAGTTATAAATTTAGTTCATAACGAAACACAAAGAGGAAATGAAATAATTCCAGAAAATATGGCAACCTCATTTCAAAATAGAGTTGTAGAAATTTTAACTAAAAAAACAATGAAAGCTCTAAAAGAACATAATGTTAAAAATCTAATCGTTGCTGGAGGAGTTGCAGCTAATAAAGGACTAAGAGAAAGACTAACAAATGAATGTGAAAAAAATAATATAAACCTAATAATTCCAGAAATTAAATATTGCACAGATAATGCCGCAATGATAGGAGCAGCAGGGTATTATGCATATAAATTAGGAAGAAGAGCAGACCTAAACTTAAACGCTAAAGCTAGTGATAAATTACACTAAGTTAAAAAGGCTTCAAGAAATTATCTTGAAAGCCTTTTTTCTATGAAAAGAATTAAATAATACATTAAACTAGCCATAATAGCCAAAAGAATAATACCAGTCATGACTAAATTAAGATTAAACACCTGTGAGCCATACATAATTAAATAACCAACACCAGCTTTACTAACTAAAAATTCACCCATAATAACACCAATAAATGTTAAACTCAAATTAACCTTAAATACACTAATAATATTATTATAGTTGCTAGGCAAAACTAATTTAAAAAACATTTGACTTTTTGACGCCCTAAAACTTTGAAGTAATCTAATTTTATTAGGATCAGTATTTATAAAAGCCTGGTGAACATTAATAATCGTAATAATGACAGAAATAAATAAAGCCATTAAAATAATTGAACCAGTACCCGCACCAGCAATAATAATTATAATCGGACCAAGAGACACCTTAGGTAAACTATTTAGAACAGTTAAATAAGGGTCCAAGACTTTAGATAAAAATTTAAAACGCCATAAAATAGTCGCAATCAAAATACCAATAATAGTTCCTAAGACAAAACTCACCACTACCTCATATAAAGTAACCCAAATATGATGTAATAAGGAGCCATCATTATAAAGACCTATAATCGTCGAGATTATTGCTTTAGGACTAGAAGAAATAAAAGTATTAATAAGTCCTAAATCTGCTGCTAATTGCCATGAAATAAGCAAAATAACAATAATTAGAATTTGAACAAATCTAACTAAGAATTTATTCATTCTAATACTCCTCAAATAGCGTTTATGTTCATTACTAAACATGATAATCAATATCCTTCCAAATTAAATCATAATACTTTGAAAACTCTTTCGCCTTCCGATTATTAATGGGAGTACTCCTATTAGATAAATTAATTTCATAAATATTTTTAATAGTACTAGGTCTATTTGATAAAACAATAATTCTATCAGCCATGCTAATAGCCTCACTGATATCATGAGTTACCATAATAGCGCTTTTCTTTTCCTTTTTAATAATTTTATACACATCATCTGAGACTGCAAGTCTGGATTGATAATCTAATGCCGAGAACGGTTCATCAAGAAATAACAAATCAGGTTTAGTAGCTAAAGTTCTAATTAAAGAAACACGCTGACGCATGCCACCTGATAAATTAGAAGGATAGGCATCAATAAATTCTGATAATCCATACGTTTTAAGTAAGTTTCGAACATACTCCTTACTTTCATCAGTAACCGCATTATTAATTTCAAGACCCAATAAACAATTCTTAAAAATTGTTTGCCATTCAAACAAATTATCCCCTTGAAGCATATAACCAAATTTCAAATTATCTCTAGCCTCAATAGAACCGCCAGAAGATTCATCAAGACCGCATAAAATAGAAAGTATAGTAGATTTACCACATCCACTAGGTCCTACAATAG
>CAMYRF010000057.1 GCA_947296775.1 uncultured Mycoplasmatota bacterium | reverse complement strand
TGTAATTTTCTTTTTTAAAAACTTTAATGCTTGTGTATATTTTATTGTAATTGTAGATATATTTTTAAGAATCGTAACTTATTTAAAACTTAATTATTTAAGAAGTGATGCTTTTAGTTTCTTTGAATTTATTCCATCAGATGTTCCAGCTATTATTAATAGTTTTGATCTTGGAGTGTTTAATGAAATTTTAATGATAGTTTATTTAATTGTCTATATTATTTTTGAAGTATTAATGATTAGATTTTTTGTTAAAAGAAAATTTTAGGACCTTATGGTTCTTTTTTTGCTATGCTATATCTAGAGAAAAAGATTACCTTTTTTTTTGATATGATGTATATGGTAGAAAAGAATAGTAAAAATACAATGCTTTCAAACGAATAATTTTCGTTTATAATAGTAAACATAAAAAATATAAATGGAAGTACCTCAATAGCGACTAATTAAAACGGAACTCAAAAGATAATAGTTATCTATTTAAAAATGATAATTATTGGACTATGGCACCACAATCACATTCATCTTCATCGGTTGTTTGGGCAGTAATGAAAACGGGACGTGTAGATTATTTTTTTGCAGATTATAATTATAATGTTTATCCAGCTATTTATTTAAAATAGAGTATAACTTTAATTGGAGAAGAAACAAGCTTAAATCCATATACAATAGTTTTATAAAGTGTTATTTATTTAACAATTTTTCTTTATTGTGTTACAATATATTTGGTGATTGCTATGAGTTTTTTAGAAATACTTAATAGTAAAAAGGGGCTTTTAATTGATTCTTATGTTAAACAATATGGTGAAGAATATAGGAATAGAATAACTAATATTGTTAATGATACTAACTTTGTTTTTTATATAAATCCGGAAGAAAAAAATTATATTGCAGACTTTGTATGTGATAAGTTAGAAGTTATTATGACTTTTAAATTTTTGGAAAGAATTGGTTTTAATGATGATTATCTTAGAACAAAATCTAATAGAGATACATTATGTTTTATGGATGAAAATGTTAATAAAATACTTAAAAGCTTTTTTGGTAATACTCATTTTAATTGTATGGAAAAATTTAGGAATGATAGATGTGGTATTTATAGCTTTTTAGATTATGAAAATTTAACAATGGAAGAGAATTTTAATCTTTTAAGCGAAAGAATATATGTGCTTAATTCTTTAGGACTAATTAATATCTTAGAGAAAGATTATTATGAAATTTCTAATTCTTCTTTATATTCTAAATTAGTAGATTTTTATAGGAAAATCGCACTTATTGCGGATGAGTATGCGAAAATGGTTGAATGCCAATATAGGTATATAAAAAAATATTTATGAAAATATATATTCTAAAAATATTGAGGTTAAAAGAAAATATGTTAGAGAAATGGTTTTAGAATTAAAAGAATTTTTAAGTAATTCTGATCAAGAATATATTTTGGACCATCCTGATTTTAAATTAGAAGATTTATGTAGTATAGATTTAATTTGTGATGAAAGTTGTTTATGTGATACTTATAATTCTTTTGGAGTTGGGAGTCTTGAAGTTTTTTCTGACATATTTGACCGCGAATTATTAGATGATAGTGCTGAGTCATTGGATAAAGAGGAAATCATTAAAGAAAGATGTAATTATTTAAGAAAATGCGGTGTATATATACCCGAAAATGTTGATGCTTTTTTACTTAATCAAATCATGGAAGAAAATAAGAAGTTGTTACCTTCTTTAGAAACTATTTTGAAAATACAGAAAGCTAGATGGAAGTATGAAGATTTATATATTAAAGAAGCTACAGCTAATATGATTATTGAAAGTGATAAGGATATTATTATAGTGGATGATGTTGAGGATATGTTTGATATTTCTGTGGGATCTTATTGTTCTTTTTTACCTTTATCATTAGATTGTGATTATGATATTACGATTTTTATTAATCCTATTAATAGTTATCAATTAATTGATATGGATCATTTGATTGATCACGAGCTTAGGCATGCGATTGAAAGTAATTTATACATGCAGCGAGTTTTAACTAATAAGTGTGGTAATAAAATTGTTTATTATGATGTAAATAATGAATATAGTGATGCAGAACATTTTAGAATGTTTAATGAAATTTATACTGATAAGCTAACTTCTATGTCTTGCATGGATAGATGGGGTAATGGTGAATTTATTTTTTCACCTATGGTATATAATGAAGATTATTTTGGCTGGTGTCATGTAGGTAGTGGGTATGCTGAATGGTTTGATAATTTAGATATATTACTAGGTGACTATAGTGAATATGTTTTTGCAACTAGAATGGATGAGACTAACGAGAGATTTTATAAGTTATTATCTTTTGAAGAGTGGTTAGATGTTGATGAATTAATTTGTGATGACTCTTTAGAGGCTAGAGAAAAATTAAAAACTTATTCTAAAAAAATTGGAGAAAATATTAAAAAAATTGATAAATTTTAAAGGATTTGTGACAAATAGTTGAAATTGGGTTAGAATAGTTTTTATGAGTAACTCAATAAAATTATTTCTTTATCTTCATATAAGCAAATTTCTGCTGGTTTAAATTATTATACGTTTTGTCAAAAAAATAGTTTTGATGAAAATTCTTCACCGTTATTAATGGCGTTGGGAATTCTATTAATAATTATGCCGACTATTTAAATTCAATAAATAAAAAGGGTATTATTATTTTTGAAGAAGAAACACGACAACACGATGAAATAAAGTTAAAGTATATAAAAAAAATTTTCACCAATTAGGAGAATTTTACATCCTGAATATCAACTTATAGAAAGAAAGTTGTATAATTATCCTAATTATATTAATAAAGGTTTTACTTCTATAAAATAGAAAAGAGCTTTTTGTGAAGCTCTTTTTGTTTTTTAAAAAATTACCCCACTTATTTCAAAGTGGGTCGGCGGAACTACTTCAGCCTACGTAGTAGAAAGGAGTTAATTAATGAAAAATCAAATAATTACTCTTTCTGAGTCCATGGATTCCCATGGACACATATATTATATGTAGAAAATTAAAAAAAATCAATACTTTTACATTAAAAAGTGTAAATTGTGTTTACACTTAAAAATATGTTATACTTATAATGGTGATAATATGTATGCATATATAAGAGGTATTGTAAAAGAAATTGATAGTAGTTATATTGTTGTTGAAAATAATGGAATTGGTTATTTGGTTTATACTGCAAATCCATATTCATTTAATATTGATGAAGAATATATAGTTTATTTATATCAATATGTTAGAGAAGATGAGATTAGTTTATATGGTTTTAAAACTTTAGATGAAAAAAATTTATTTTTGAAACTTACTAGTGTGAAAGGCCTTGGATGTAAAATGGCTTTACCAATGATTGCTTCTGGTTCTACTGAAGGGATTATTGATGCGATTGAAAGAGAAAATATTTTATATCTTAAAAAGTTTCCTAAAATTGGGGATAAAGTTGCTAGACAAATTATTTTAGATTTAAAAGGTAAGTTAGTACCTAAGAGTGAAGTTACGACTAGTAATTTTGATGAACTTACTGAGGCTTTAAAGAGTCTTGGCTATAAGGCATCTGATATAAATAAAATAGTTAAACTTATTAATCCTAATGATGATATTGAAGTTCAAATTAAAGAATCTTTAAAATTATTACTTAAATAATGATTTGAATGTATTTTACAAATGTGATATATTTGTAAATGAAATTTTCATAAAATAAAAAAGGAAATATTCAGTTTTAACTGCTTGAATGTTTATCTAAATAATTTTAAGTGGGACACTTATTCTAAGGCGAATGAGTGTCATTTTTTTTATTGTTAAAACTAACAAGATTAGAAGCGATAGTTTTAGATCTTTTAAAATAAAAGTTTTTGTTTTCATTCTCTCGAAGCCTCCTTTCTATAAACAAGATTAGAGGTAGACGCTCAGGTAACTAAATGTTTCATATTTGTGTTATATTTGAAGTTAATTAGAATAATAAACGGCGTTAATTTTATTTAAAAATAATTTCACCTACAGAACATTTGTATCTATCTTTTCGGGTGTAAATGTGTTATAATTAGGTAGGTGATAATATGGTGGAGATGGTTAATGGATTTAGCTATGCTATTGTGCTTAGTATAATGTTACTAGTTCTTTATGGGATACTTTATTTTTTATTATTTTTATGTGAGAAAGTATGTAATAAGAAATTTTTAAATAATACATTATTAATTTTATTATATGTGTTTACATCTTTACCATTTTTATTTTGCGGATTATATGTTATTAGTTTAATATTTATTATTTCTTTAGAAACTGCTTTAAAAATTCTGATGGGATTATTTGGCTTATTTTTAATTATTTATTCTATTTATAGAGTTTTTAGAAAGATTAAAGATATTGAATATTTCGGAGGTGTATGATGGCTAAATTACATTTTAAATATGCAACAATGAACTCTGGGAAGAGTATTGATTTAATGAGAACTGTTCATAATTACGAAGAACTTGGTTTTAAAACATTAGTTATTAAACCTAAAATTGATACTAAAGGCGATGATCATATTGAATCTAGAGTTGGTCTTC
Source organism: uncultured Mycoplasmatota bacterium (assembly GCA_947296775.1). GTDB lineage: Bacteria > Bacillota_I > Bacilli_A > RF39 > UBA660 > Coprosoma. Next base: position 1,712 of record CAMYRF010000057.1, on the reverse strand, counting down.
GCAGGAAAGTTGATATTATACTAGATTGTTCTGATGAGGTAATTTCTGTTTTAGCTGGAAAACTTGATGGTGTTAAATCTATTTTTATTGATGAAGTACAATTTTTAACACCTAAACAAATAGACGATTTATTTTTAGTAAGTAAGGCTATGGATATTCCAGTAATTTGTTATGGACTTAGAAATAATTTTTTAATGGAATCTTTTGATGGTAGTAAAAGGTTACTTGAAATTGCAGATGTTCTTGAGGAAATTCAAACTTTATGTGGTTGTGGTAAGATCGCGAGGTTTGTTGGGAGAAAGAAAAATGGTGAATTTGAAACTGATGGACCTACAGTTGTAATTGATGGTACTGATTGTTATGAATATGAGCCATTATGCGGAGACTGTTATTTGGAAAAAGTTAAGGGTATAGATCTTAATGGATTTCAAAAAGTGTTAAGGAGGTAAGGCTATGGATGAGAGAATTGTAACTAATCATGAACTTAAAGAGGATACTTTTGAGGGGACAATTAGACCTGATAGTATTGATGAGTATATTGGTCAAACTGAGGTAAAAGAAAATTTAGATATTTTTATTAAAGCGGCTAAAATGCGTGATGAATCTTTAGATCATGTTTTATTATATGGCCCTCCAGGACTTGGTAAAACTACCATGGCTTATATCATTGCGAATGAACTTGGAACTAATATTAAAACTACTAGTGGTCCAGCAATTGAAAAGAGTGGTGATTTAGCGGCTGTTTTATCTACTTTGGAGCCAGGGGATGTTTTATTTATTGATGAAATACATCGTATTCCAAGATATATTGAAGAAATTTTATATTCGGCTATGGAAGATTTTACTTTAGATATTATTGTTGGTAGTGATTCTTCTAGTCGTAATATTAGAATTGATTTACCACCTTTTACTTTAGTAGGAGCAACTACACGTGCTGGTGATTTAACAGGACCTTTACGTGATAGATTTGGGATTATGTCTAAACTTAATTTTTATACTGAAGATGAACTTAAGGAGATAGTAATGCGTACTAGTAGAGTTTTAGGGTGTAGTATAGATGAAAATGCTGCTATTGAACTTGCGAGAAGAAGTAGGGGAACTCCTAGAATTGCAAATAGATTATTTAAACGTGTTCGTGATTATGCTTTGGTTTTAGGGAGCGGTAATATTGATTTGAAAATTACTAAAATTGCTTTGGATAAGCTTAAAGTCGATGCTTCTGGTCTTGATGAAACTGACTATAATTTACTTAAGTCTATTATTGAAAAATTTAATGGTGGTCCAGTGGGGATTGATGCACTTGCATCTTCTATTGGTGAAGAGGTTAGTACTATTGAAGATGTATATGAACCTTATTTGTTACAAAATGGATTTTTAAAAAGGACAAGTCGTGGTAGAATAGTTACTGACAAGGCTTATGAACATTTAGGCTTAAAGGCTTCTAATGTTAAGGAGTGATAATATGAGTACAGAAGATTTTGATTTTTATTTACCTGAGGAATTAATTGCGCAAACACCTTTAGAAAAACGCGATACTTCTAGATTACTTGTTTTAGATAAAGAAACTGGTGAAATAAAACATAAACATTTTACTGATATTTTAGATTATATGGAAAAAGGTGATACTTTAGTGTTGAATGATACTAAAGTTATTCCGGCAAGACTTTATGGGCTTAAAGAAGAAACTGGCGCGGTTATTGAAATGCTTATGC
>CAMYRF010000056.1 GCA_947296775.1 uncultured Mycoplasmatota bacterium | reverse complement strand
CAGTAGAAAATAGAGGAACATTAAATGCAACATTAGAAAAAATAACACTAACAGATTCAAATAATCCAGCAATAAAATTCACTTCAAGCGGATTAGAAGAGGGAAGTGAATTAAATGCAGGAGATAGTAAAGTCTTAACAGTAAAGGTAGAGTATGATAGTAATGTCACAAGTCAACCAGAAAGTACAGAAGGAACATTTACGGTAACACTAGATTACTCACAAAAAGAGGGAAGCGGAACAGTTACACCATCTGAACCAATAACTACAGATGATTTAATTGCAACAGAAGTAACTTCAGGCGATGGATTGTATGCTGATGATTATGAATCAGGAAGATATATTTATAAAGGAACAAACCCAAATAACTATATAACATTTAATGAAGAAACATGGAGAATACTATCAGTAGAATCAGATGGTACATTAAAAATAATGAAAAAAGATAGTATAGGAAATATGGCATTTGATACAACAGGAGGAATTTACGGTTCAAATAGTTGGACACGTCCTGCTGATTTAAACACATACTTAAATACAGAATACTATAATAGTTTAAGTAGTGAAGCAAGGAGCTTAATCCAAACCCATACATGGAATATAGGTCCAGTAACAATTAATAATACTGATTTAGCAGGACAAATAGTTTCAGAAAATTCAGCGACATGGACAGGAAATATAGGCTTAATGAGCGTAAGTGAAGTTCTAAGGTCAAACACTAATATAGAAAAGTGTGGAAACTATAGTTTAAATAATACTAATTATAGTACATGTAAAACAACAAACTATATAGTACCAACATCAGGATATTTATGGACTGTTTCGTATCCTGCAGGTGGTTCGAATACTGTGCTTTATGTGAACAGTAATGCCGTTGTGAGTAACAACAATGCGTCCCTCGTCAATTTCGACGTCTTGCCAGCCCTTTATCTAACACCTAATATAACTTTGGATGGAGAAGGAACACAATCAAATCCATATAGGATAGTTAGTTAAATAACCAAAAACAAAAGAAATTGCAAGAAATTGCAATTTCTTTCATTTTCTTGCAGGAATTAGGACAATAAAAACCGTATATTATATATGAAGGTAAAAACCCCTTCACAATATAGGAGTTTTCAAAAAAAGAATAAAGGAGGAAAATAAATAAATAAAGAAACTAGAGAAGAATAAAAAAAGAATGGTAGATTAATTAGAAATACAAGATACCAATTTGCACTAGCAGGAAAAAGCCTACTAATGGCAGAAAAATACGAAGATGCCAAAGAAATAATCCAAATCAATTTTGTATGAAAATTGATATAGTTTCTGAGATTACAGGTTTAACAAAAGAAGAGATTGAAAACTTTAAATAGTTTTTCAATCTCTTTTTAATTAGCAAATACCACAAAAAAGAGTTAATAGTTATTAAAATGTATATTATAACCAAATCACTAAATAATATAATGGGTGATAATATGAAAAAAATACTAATAACAGGCGCTAGAAGTGGTATCATGGGTAAAGTTATAGATAAAATCAAAAATAATTATTTTATCTATGTAACAGTACACACCCAAAGCCAGTTAAAAGCCATAAAAGAAAAATATAAAAACAATAAAAACATCAAATGTTTTAAATTAGATGTTACAAATCAAAAAGATATATTAAAACTGAAAAATTTAGATATTGATATTTTAATCAGTAACGCCGCTATATCAGAAACAGGTTCCATCTTAGAATTACCAATAGAAAAAATGAAAAATAACTTTCAAACCAATGTTTTTTCAAATTTTAATATAATCCAAATAGTTCTAAAAAACATGATAAAAAAGAAAAAAGGTAGAGTAATAGTAATGGGCTCCTTAGCCGGTAAAATACCTATGCCATTTGCTGGAAGTTACAGTGCCACCAAAGCCAGTATAATAAAATTAACAGAAGCCCTTAATTTCGAATTAAAACTACTAGAAGAAAAAATAGACATTGTCTTAATACTACCAGGTCTTTATAATACAGGTTTCAATAAATTAATGTTTGATAAAAAATATGAATTTATGGATGTTGACTCATACTTTGAACATCATATACAACTAATAAAAAAATCAGAAAATATAATACTAAAACTATTTGAAAAAAGAAAACTAGATTCCATCGTAAACAAAATAGAAACAGCCATAAAAACAGAAAAACCAAAATTTATTTATTCAGCCCCATTATCGCAAAACCTATTTGTAAAAATAGTTTCACTTTTTTATTAAATATGATAAAATATAAAAGAGGGTGATGGTATGAATAAAATAGATTGCAAGCAATTAAAAAGTGAAGAATTAGAAGAATTAAAAAGAAAAATAGACGGTAAAAATATTGGCCTAAGAATAATTCAAGTAGAAGGCGATAGTGCCAGTGATGTTTACGTTAAAAACAAAATGAAAGCTGGGAGAGAAATCGGTTTAGATATAAAACATATTTTGCTTGATCAAACATTTGAAACAGAGCAAATTATAAACATTATTAACGTATTAAATAAAGATGATTCCATAAACGGAATTATGGTTCAATTACCACTTCCAAAACACTTAGACGAAAAAAAGATTATCAATTCAATTACACCAGAAAAAGATGTAGATGGACTTACTTATGAAAACCTAGGTCGTCTCCTTAGTAAAGAAGAAGGCTTAAGACCTTGTACTGCAGAAGGAGTAATGAATATTTTAGATAAAAGTATTGGACTAAATAATTTAGAAGGAAAAAGAGTAACCATTATTGGAAGAACTAAATTAGTTGGCCTTCCTTTATACCACATGTTACTTGAATATCATGCTACTCCAGTTATTTGCCATACAAAAACAAAAAACTTAGAAAACTATACAAAAAATGCGGATATAATAGTAACAGCCGCAGGAGCAGAAGAACCGTTTATAAATAAAGAAATGATAAAAGATGGTGCTATCGTAATAGATGTTAGTACAGTCAGAGGTGAAGATGGCAAATTACATGGAGATGTTATTTACGATGATGTAACCGATAAAGCAGGTTTTGTAACTCCAGTTCCAGGTGGAGTAGGACAACTGACAGTTTTAGAACTTATGAAAAATACATATAAAGCATATAATCTTCAAAAACAAATAAAACCAGAAAAAGAAAAAACTTATATAAAGAAGGCTAGTAATTAACTAGCCTTTTCCATAAATGGGATATATAGTATACATTAAATCACACAAATTAAAAATGAAACATAGAAAAAATCAAAAAAGTATTGTAAATTTTTCCTAAATCTGATACAATTAATACGTTGTCATTTGGCGAGGTGGCACAACTGGCTAGCGCAATCGGTTCATACCCGGTAGGTTGTGAGTTCGAGTCTCACCCTCGCTACCATTTAGAACATAACTAGATAGAAATATCTAGTTTTTATTTTACTATTGAAAACATTATTTTAATATGATAAAATTAAATAGAAATCTCAAATGGCCTGTTGGTGAAGTGGCTTAACACATCGCCCTCTCAAGGCGACATTCACGGATTCGAATTCCGTACAGGCTACCAATTTAAAATCAAAGTCATTAATAATGACTTTTTTCTTTGTATAAAAACAAAAAAATAAACTAATAATAACAAAAGAAAGGATGATAAAATGAATGAAAATGAAGAATTATTAGAATACATCTACCAAACAGCTGATATGGGTGCAAAAAGCCTAACAGATTTATTAAATGATATAAATGATAAAGATAATAAAATAAAAAAACTAATTAGCGAACAATTAAAAGGTTATGAAAAATATTTAAAGGAAGCAAAAAAACTATTAAAAAAACACGATATTAAGCCAAAAACAAAAGGATTAATGGCAGATATAATGTCAAAAATGGGTATAAAAAAAGAAGTTAAAAAAGATAACAGCGATGCTGCCTTAGCTGATATGCTTATCCAAGGATTTTTGATGGGTAATTTAGAAATGCAAAAACGTATCGATAACTTCGAAAAAATAGCCGACAAAAACATAATCAATTTAGCCAAAGAATTATTACAATTTGGAGAAAACAGCATTAAAGATTTAAAACCATATTTATAAGCACAAATTTCCGTGCTTTTTTTAATTTGAGCTTTTTCTAAAAAATGATATAATACCCACAGAAACAAAAACTATATTAGGAGGTATTAAAATGAGTGAAAACGAAATCTTTTCTTCATATTCAGATAGCGAGAAAAAAGAATTACTTCAATATATCACAAAATATAAATTCCAAATACGTGATAGTTTAAACTTAGAAGAAGAATTAAAATTTGGCATCGAATTGGAAATAGAAGGAAAACATATAAATTCATTAATATACAATCAATGTATTAGTGAAGAAATATTTGAATCTACACCACTTATGCATTATGAAACATATTTTCATAACTTTGACTATTTAGAATATGATTACGAAAACGGTCCTTGGATATTAAAACCAGATTCGACTGTGCTAAATGGAGGAGAGATACACTCACCAATTTTAACTGATAATATAGAAACTTGGAATAATGTAAGTAAAATATGTCAGTTGCTGCAAAGACTAGAAGCAGAATCAACCAAAAATACCGCCTTACAAGTGCATTTTTCACATCCATATCTAATTAGCGATGTATATGATTTATATAATTTAATAAAATTATATTCAGCCTATGAAAACGTTTTATATTATTTTGGAACAGGGGAGTATACCGCTTTTCGTAACCAATTATTTGCCCTTCCAATGGCAAGCGAAATAAAAGCTAAATTAAAAAACATAAAGTTATATAACTTAGAATATGAAAAATTACTAAAAAAATTAGACTTTACTTTTTTTAGAGGATTACGTTTAAACAATTTAAGTAACAAAGCTAATAAAAAAACAATTGAATTTAGATTTGCAAACAGTACTTTAATCCCTGCTATTATCCAAAACCACGTAAACACTTGTGGTAAACTCGTTAGATACGTCTTAAGTGATAAGTTTGATGATGACTTCGTTACTAGAAAATTTAATTATATGAAATTACCAATATCAAATATAGAATTATTAAAACAATACAGTAATCCACCACTAGAGGATATATTAGAATTTGCTGATTTAATATTTGATAACACATTAGATAAACTTAACTTTTTAAGACAGTGTATAAAGCAACCAGCCAAAAAAACAAAATCATTGCAAAAAGCAAAAAAATTCTATTAAAAAATCTTTAGTAATAAAACTAAAGATTTTTATATTTATAAATTTTCAATTTCAGTATTATCTTTAATATGTGCTTCCCTAGCTCCAAAAAATTCCTCCGTTTTAGTAAGTGTAGCATTTTCTTGCTCAATTACTGCTTTTTTAGAATTAGAAATTGCATTTCTAAGGAATATGTTATTACTAATTTTATCATCGTCATCCAAAGCGATTAATTTAATAACTTCACCAAAAGTAGTTTCACCTTCAGCCACCTTATTGAGTCCATCTTGAAGTAGAGTAGTAACACCAGAATTATAAACCATATCTCTTAAGTTTTCTTTAGAAACATTTTCAGCTAAGGCATCACGAATTTGTTGATTAATTAATAAAACCTCTTGAATCGCAATACGACCAGAATAACCATTACTACAATGTTCACAACCTTCAGCCTCATAAACCTCATCAATTTCTTTATTTAAAGTAGCTCTAAATATTGCTTTTTCATAATCAGTTGTTTTTCTTTTTTGTCTGCAGTGAGGGCATAATTTTCTCGCTAATTTTTGAGAAACAATACCTTCTAAAGCAGACGCCAATAAATACTTAGGAACTTCCATATCAATTAAACGTTCAATAGTATTTAATGAATTGTTAGTGTGAACGGTAGATAAAACTAAATGTCCAGTAATAGAAGCTCTAACAGCTATTTTAGCAGTTTCGTTATCACGAATTTCCCCAATCATAATAATATTTGGATCTTGACGTAAGATAGAACGTAAAGCCGAAGCGAAAGTAAGACCGATTTGACTATTAACTTGAACTTGGTTAATACCAGCAATATCCATTTCAATTGGATCTTCAACAGTAATAATGTTAGTAGTAGATTTGTTTAAATGTTGCAAGATAGAATATACAGTAGTAGATTTACCAGTACCAGTTGCACCAGTAACTAAAATAATACCATTTGGAACAGAAATCATTTCCAATAATTTTTTATAATTATCTTCACTAAAACCTAATTCACTAATACCTTCTAAACTCATAGAATAATCAAGAATACGAATAACTATTTTTTCACCATTAATTACAGGCAAAGAAGATACACGAAGGTCAAGATCAATACCCTGTAAAGT
>CAMYRF010000055.1 GCA_947296775.1 uncultured Mycoplasmatota bacterium | reverse complement strand
CTTTTAAATATAATAATGTTTATATGAATGAAACGGCAACTGTAACTGGACCTTATGAGGGTAAGGGGCCACTTTCAAAATATTTTGATCATAGTTATGAAGATTTTTATTTTGATTGTAAAACTTGGGAGCAGGCGGAAAGTAAATCTATAAGTGATGCGACTGATATTTTACTTAATAAAGTTGGTATGACAAGATTTGATATTGATGTATTTATATCGGGTGATTTACTAAATCAAATAACTGCTTCTAATTATGCAGGTACTAATATGCCAGCTGCTTATATTGGTGTTTATGCGGCTTGTGCGACTAGTACTTTAGGTTTAATTGTTGGTGCTAATTTAGTTGAGGGTAAACAAGCTTCAAAAGTTTTATGTGCAACTTCTTCTCATAATAATGGGGCAGAAAAACAATTTAGATATCCAGTTGAATATGGTGGCCCAAAACCTAAAACTACTACGTTTACTTCGACTGGTAGTGCGGTAGCTTTACTTTCTTCTAAAAAATCTGATATTAAAATAGAAAGTGCGACTTTGGGAACTGTTACTGATTCTACGATTAATGATGTATTTAATATGGGTGCAGTTATGGCTCCAGCTGCTGCTCATACTATTCATAAACATTTAACGGATACTGGAAGAAGTGTAGAATATTATGATTTGATTTTGACTGGTGATTTGGGTATTTATGGTAAAGAAATTCTTAAAGAATATATGCAGACAGAATATGGAATTACTTTAAGAAATTATGATGATACTGGTGTTATGCTTTATGATATTAAAAGACAACCTGTATATGCAGGTGCTAGTGGTCCAGTGTGTGCTCCTTTAGTTACTTATGGATATATTTTAGATCAAATGAAGAAGGGGAAGCTTAGAAGGGTTTTATTGGTGGCAACAGGTGCTTTAATGAGCCAATCTCTTGCTAATCAAAAATTAACTATTCCAGCAACCGCGCATGCTGTTAGTTTGGAGGCGATATAATGTTATATTTTAATGCATTTTTATTTGCTGGATTTGTATGTATGCTTGGTCAAATCATTTTAGATAAAACTAAGCTTACACCTGGACATATTACTGTTATATTTGTAGTGATTGGTGCTTTTCTTGATGTGTTTGATATTTATGATAAATTAGTATTATGGGCTGGCGGAGGAGCTTTAGTACCAATAACTAGTTTTGGACATATGCTTACTCATGGAGCTATTATGGGTTATAATGAACAAGGGTTTATGGGACTTTTTGTTGGGGCTTTTGATTTAACTTCTGCTGGTATTTGTGCAGCTATTATTTGTGCATTTTTTATGTCTTTAATTTTTAAACCTAGAGATTAAAAAGGACTAGTTTGGCTTTCTAACTAGTCTTTTTATAAATGATTTTTCTTTTGGCTTATATTGATTTATTATTTCTTCGCATGTTTTTATTTTATCTAATTCGTTATTTCTTTTAATTATTTCATATACCTGATTTAAAGCGTTATTAAATTCTCGATTATTAAATGGTGTAGTTGCGAATTCATCTAAAGTATTTAATAGGGATATCATTTCTTCTAGGGTTCCATATTCTAAAAATTTATCTATGAATATTTTTAGATCGTTATTGAAATAGGCGATTTCTAATTCTTTTCTGTTGTTAAACATAGTTTCAAGCATTAGACATATTGCGTAATTAGCTATGTATCCAGTATATTTAGAACCAAAAATTCTTTGATTTAATATTTCAGTATATCCTTCGTTAAAACCATAGAAGAATTGTTCAAAATCATTATTAGCAGAAAATCCTACATAAGTATAGTATTTGTCATTAAGGGTAGATGCGGCGTGTAAAAATTCATGTGATAAAACATCCTGATTTTTACAATGTAAGGTGATGGTGTTGTTGTCATGATTATAAGAGCCTAGTTCGTTTAATATATATTTTGTAATTCCATCTTCATAATTAATTGTTAGTGTAGGTATTTTTAATAGAAGTCTACCGCAATTTTCTATGCCTATATAATCGATAAGTTTTGTTATAAAATATGTAAGGTTATAGTTTTTATTTAATGAATATATTAGTCTTTCTATTTGCTCATTTGTGTAGGGTAGTTTTAATTTTGAACTGGTTAGTTCTAATTCTGTAAGTATTTGTAATAATATTTGATTACTAATTTTATAGAAGTATTTAGTTGCTTCTATTTTTTCTAAGTAAGATTGTTTAGCTATGTAGGCATATTCATTTTCTTTAATTGTGTCATAGGTTATGTATATGTCACTTATTAAAAAAACTATACATTGCATTGCTGTTAATATATCCATAAAATTCACCATTAAATATTATAATGGATTTGTTTAAGTTGTCAATGTTAACTTTGTTTTTTTACTAAAGATATGGAGCCATATTGTGATGAAAATAGTTACAATTAAAATTAAAATACTTTCATAGTAGAAGTATCCAATATTATGGATTAAGGAGATTAAAACATCGTTTACAGAAATACCATTTATAAGTGGGATATTAAATGCTTTTATGTTGGCGGCATAATTTGAATGGTGTGATGGATTTAAGAAAGTATTTAAAAATACATAATTAGATCCGTGTTTTATAATTATATTGGCAAGGTAGGCAAATAGGATTTGAATCCAGAAAATGATGATACCTTTATATGAAAATTTTGGTTTATAATGTTTGGTAATATAGACACCATTAAATAATAATAATGAGTGGTATATATAACAGTCTAAAACGGTAAAACTTAAAAATGGATTTGGATCTGTTAAGGTTATGGCAGCTAGGCTAAAGAGTATTCCAAATGCTCCTAGATAATCTAATATAAATTCTTTTTTGGAAATTATGTATATGATTCCAATAAAAGAATATGTGAAACAAAGTTGAAATGATAGGTCGCTATTTAATCTAAAATCATCTGTAATTATTAAGTAGATTATGCGAAACATTTCAAGGATAAATAAAAGTATTAAACTTGTTTTTAAAATTTTATCATTTTTCCTTAGTTTAAAGGCCCATAAAATTGGTATAATAATAAAGGTAAAAATAATAAATAAATGCCTAAATGAATACAAAGCCATATTACCACCTTCTATGATTATTGTATGCTTTTTTTGTGGTAATTTTATGGGTAAGTGATGGTAATATTGTGTTTTTGCCGTTGACAAACATACGTTCTTTTTATATAATTGTTTTATATGATAAAAGGTATTGACAAGTATGATATAATAGCTTATGAAACATGGTGGTTAAATGGATAATAAAGAAGTTATTGGATATAAAGTATTTTATAATGGTCTTATTAATAGATATGGTAAAAAATTTGATATAGGAAAAGAATATAGGGTAAACGGTCAGATACAGTGGGGAAATCATGGTAATGGTTTTCATATGTGTAGTTATCCAGAAGATTGTTTTCGTTATTTTGAAAGCGATGATGATTTGGTTTTGACTAAAGTTAGAGGATTTGGTCATATGTACTGTGTTGATGATGAATATTATGGTTATTATGATATGTATGTTTGTGAAGGAATAGAAATATTGTATGTATATAGTAGAGAAGAACTTATTGAGATGATGCTTAATTCGTATGAGTGGAGTGTTGAAAGGTTTTTAATTACTCATAGTCTTTCATCTATGGAAATAGAAAAGTTTAAAGAAGCTTATAAGCATGCTGATGATATTTTGCGTTGTATTGATTATTATCAAGAAAAAAATAAAGTTTATGTAAAGAAAAGAGGGATGCATAATGGATGAAATTATTGTTAAAGGTGCTAGAGAAAATAATTTAAAAAATGTAGATATTACTTTACCTAAAGATAAATTAATTGTTATGACTGGTGTTAGTGGAAGTGGGAAAAGTAGTTTAGCGTTTGATACGATATATGCTGAAGGTCAAAGAAGATATGTTGAAAGTTTAAGTGCTTATGCTAGACAATTTTTAGGTGGGTCTGAAAAACCTTTAGTTGATAGTATTGAAGGACTTAGTCCATCTATTAGTATTGATCAAAAAACTACACATAAGAATCCTCGTAGTACAGTTGGAACTGTTACTGAAATATATGATTATTTAAGACTTTTATATGCACGTATTGGTGTTCCTTATTGTCCTAATCATAATATTCCAATTTCATCACAAAGTATTGAGGAAATGGTTAATGATGTTTTAAGTTTAGAAGATGGTACTAAAATTAGAGTTTTGAGTCCTGTTGCTTCTTTGGAAAAGGGTACTCACAAAGATTTACTTGATAATCTTAGAAAAGATGGATATGTTAGGGTAGTTATTGATGAGGAAGATTATGATTTATCTGAAGATATAGTTTTAGAGAAAAATAAGAAACATTCTATTGAAGTTGTTGTTGATAGATTAGTAATTAAGAATGAAATTAGAAGCCGTTTATATGAGGCTATGGAAATTGCTGTAAAACTTGGTAAGGGTAAGGTTTTAATTGATGTAGTGGGCGGAGAAAAGATTTTGATGAGTGAAACTTATGCTTGTCCAGAGTGTGATTTTTCACTTCCTGAACTTGAGCCTAGGATGTTTTCTTTTAATGCTCCTTATGGGGCTTGCCCTGATTGTAAAGGTCTTGGAATTAAATATAAAATTGATGAGGATTTAGTAATTCCTGATAAAAGTTTAAGCATTAATGAAGGTGCGATTAAGGTTATTAATAATAGTGATGATAATAATATAATGTTTACTAATTTACAAACTGCATGTGCTTATTATGGTATTGATATGGATAAACCAGTTAGTGGGTTAACTAGAAAAGAACTTAGTATTGTTTTATATGGTACTGATGATATTTTAACTTTTAATTATGTTTCTAAAACGGGTAATACTAGAACTTCGAAAGGTGTTTATGAGGGGATTATTACTAACTTAGAACGTAGATATATGGAAACTAAGAGTACTTGGATTCGCGAGTGGATTGAAAATTATATGACTGAACTCGTTTGTCCTAGATGTAATGGTGCAAGACTTAATGAAAGCGTTTTATCAGTTTTGGTTGGTAAGAAAAATATTTATGAACTTACAGAATTAAGTATTAAAGATATTAATATTTTCTTTGATAAGTTAAAACTTAATAAACAGGAAAAAGAAATTTCAGAACTTATTATTAAGGAAATTAAGTCTAGACTTGAGTTTTTAATTAATGTAGGTCTTGAATATTTAACTTTATCACGTGAGGCAGGAACTTTATCTGGTGGTGAAGCGCAGCGTATTAGACTTGCTACCCAAATTGGTTCTAGATTAACTGGAGTTTTATATGTTTTAGATGAACCTTCTATTGGTCTTCATCAAAGGGATAATCAAAGATTAATTGATTCATTAAAAGAAATGCGTGATTTAGGTAATACTTTGATTGTTGTTGAACATGATACTGATACAATGCTTGCAGCTGATTATTTAGTTGATATTGGTCCTAAAGCTGGTGTTCATGGTGGTCAGATTATTGCTGAAGGAACTCCAGAAGAGGTTATGAAAAATCCTAATAGTTTAACTGGTAAATATTTAACTGGCGAAGAAAAAATTGAAGTTCCTTTAAAAAGAAGAAAAGGTAATAAAAGGTATTTAGAGATTAAGGGTGCAAGTGAAAATAATTTAAAGAATGTTAATGTTAAATTTCCACTTGGTAAGTTTATATGCGTTACTGGTGTTAGTGGAAGTGGTAAAAGTACTTTAGTTAATGAAATTCTATATAAAGCTGTTGCTAATAATTTATATAGAGTTAAGACTAAACCTGGTAAATTTAAATCTATTAAAGGTTTAGAAAGCATTGATAAAGTAGTAGACATTTCACAAACTCCAATTGGAAGAACTCCTAGAAGTAACCCTGCTACTTATACTGGTGTATTTGATGATATTCGTGATGTTTTTGCAAATACTAAAGAGGCTAAAATGCGTGGTTACGATAAAGGAAGATTTTCATTTAATGTTAAAGGTGGAAGGTGTGAAGCTTGTTGGGGTGATGGTGTTAAGAAAATTGAGATGCACTTTTTACCTGATGTTTATGTTCCTTGTGAAGTTTGTCATGGAACTCGTTATAATACAGAAACTTTGCAAATTAAATACAAGGGTAAAAACATTTATGATGTTTTAGAAATGACAGTGGAAGAAGCTTTAGAATTTTTTGAAAATGTTCCTAAGGTTAAAAATAAATTACAGGTTTTAATGGATGTTGGACTTTCTTATATTAAGTTAGGCCAAAGTGCGCCTACTTTATCTGGTGGGGAAGCTGCTAGGGTTAAACTTGCTAAAGAACTTCAGAAAAAACCTACTGGCAAGAGTTTATTCATTTTAGATGAACCAACTACGGGTCTTCATAGTGATGATATTAAAAAGATATTAGTTATTTTAGATAGAATTGTGGATAATGGCGAT
>CAMYRF010000054.1 GCA_947296775.1 uncultured Mycoplasmatota bacterium | reverse complement strand
TTTTTTACTATAATTATATCTTGAAGATGAATACTTACTAGATGTAACAGCAAAGAAATTACGACCCTATCAACATGCCCCTTTTGTAAATACAACATTTTCTACCACAAGCCTCAGTCCGTCTTTACCTTTACAATTGTCAGCGTTATGGTGATCTAATTTACATGATTTTTCAGCATATTCCTGTAATTCCTTTTCATAATTATCGCCCACTATAATCTTAAGCCATGATTTAAGGTTTTTTCCAGACTTTTTATCACCTATAAAATATTGGTCCATCGCATCATAATCTACCGCATTGGATCCAAACCATTTTTCTGTAGTGCTAGTAGGAGCATAAACCTTAGCATTCTCTTCATTTCCAACACTCATCGAAGTTCCTTTACGAGGCACATACACTGTCTTCCCAATTTGCTTTATTTTTGGTTCTTTTTTAGTGGTATAATAGCGCCATTCTACTGTTAATTTGATACCAAGATAACCCGTACTTTGACTACCATTATATAGCCCACAAGTTTTTACATTTTCACCACCAAATCCATCGCCATCACCATCGCCACCATCAGTAATTGATTCATTTTTATCTAATGCGTCAACTTTCCCTATAAAGCAAGTCAAAATAGCAAGGACCGTCAAAATTGCTATCAGTTGTTTTTTCATTTTTTCATCCTCCTCTTAACAAAAAGTAGTAACATTATTAAAATTATAGATGCAGTTATTATCATAATCCATTTTTTGTTTTGAGCAAAAAATTCTATTATAATATTTCCATTTGTTCCACCATCATCGTCTATTACCATTGCATCAGATGCTTTATATTTTTCTAATTCCGAATCAAAGACTTCCTGAGTAATATTTTCTGTATTCATCCACATTTTACAATACTTAAACTCTGGATAAATTGTACAATCATTTATCGCACTAAAAGCATTATAGTTTGGTAAAGTAACATATTTTGTTAATAAAAGTTTATCTTTGCAGTTCCCATCATTTGAATATATATCATATATCATTGTTTTTCCAGAAACATCGATATCAAAGTCATTAATTTCTTTGGTTATTATACTATCAGTCTCACGTTCTTTTACATATACATCATTCGTTATATTGTTTATGTTTACAGTAAACTCTGGCCTTTTTTCTACAACAGAATAATTATAGCTAGTCTGTACATTCGCAGCTATTCTAGAAAGTTCAGCTTGCCTTTCATAAGAACACTCAGCCATGCAATCTAAAGGTACAACACAAAAAACAGCAAAAATTAAAATTAAAAATTTACCACGCATACATCCTACTCCCCTTTTGTTTTTAAAATGCCACACGCCATATTATGACATTTTATGTCGTTATAAAAAGTATATAATAATACAAAATAAAAGTCAACGAATAACAACGAAATTTTATGTCGTGTTAATTGTAAAAGGATTATGACATAATGTGTCTAGTTGGTGATAATATGATAAAAGAATATAGGATTAAAAGAGGTTACACACAAGAACAATTAGCAGAAGCTTTAGATATAAGTTGGAGGCAACTTCAAAGAATAGAAAAAGATGAAAATAAAACCAAAATATCAACCCTAAAAAAAATAATCAAAATATTAAAAATACCAAATGAAGAGATAATTATATTTATGAAAAAATAAGAGCAAACAAAAAAATAATTTAAGTTTGCTTTTTATAAACCATTTTACATTATTTTTCCACAAGAAAAAAAGGCCTAAGCCTTTGCATCTTCAAATATAAATTTCTTATTAGCCAAATAATATTGAACACCTGAAATTACAGATAAAATACATGCCAATATTAATAAGAAATCAGAAACTCTAAGATTCCATAATTCAAAAGGTAAATTATAGAATAAAGTTAAAACTAAACCAACCATCATAGTTGCAGTTTTGACTTTACCAAGTTTACTAGCAGCAACTACAGAACCTTTATTTCCAGCCACCATTTTAATAGAATCAACGAAAGTATCTCTTAAAATAATTACAACTGGAATGATTGGATGAATAAATCCTTGAGCACATAAAATAATAAGTACTGCATTAACTAAAATTTTATCAGCAATCGCATCCATCATTTTACCAAAATCTGTAACCATATTATATTTTCTTGCAATATAACCATCAACAAAATCAGTTAAAGATGCAATTATAAATAAAATACCAGCAATTAAATATCTAACATCTACTCTTAAAGACTCATTAATAAATAATTGTGTAATATTTATATCAAATGCTGAAAATGGAAATAACAAAATTGCAATAATTACAAATGTCAAAAATATTCTAAACATTGTTAATTTATTAGGTGTATTCATAAATCCTCCTACCCTCTGTCAGTAATGACAGTTCCTTCCTCAAAATCATCGTCATCAGTGTTTATAGATATAACAAAATATACTATAACAACTACTAAAAACGCTACTAAAGCATAAATCAAAAATGGAATTATTTTAGCTTTATTTCTCTTATCCACAGTATATGGTGATTTAATCACCTTAGCTGGCTTCTTTTCTTTAGTGGCCATCTTTATATCATCTAAAGAAAGTCTAGAAGTATAATCAAATAAATATTCATTAAATTCATCCACTAAATCTTCCTTATTTAATCCAAGATACTTCGCATAATCACGAATAAAATACTTAAGATAAAATACATCATCAAAAGCTTCAGAATTTCCAGCCTCGATATTTTCAATCTGCGTTGGCCTAATTTTCAAATCTTCGGCAACTTCTTCAATTGAAACACCGATGTTTTCACGAGCTGTTTTTAACTGCTCACCAATCTCTTTCATATTCTCACTTTCCTTATATAAAACAAAATAATATTTTATAAGCCATATTCTGTACCTATTACTAGGTGACAAACATCTATCTACCGGTAAAACCAGTCCCATAGAAGATTCTTGATTCTCCTCTATTAGGTTCCCCTACCATAATTTGGGTTGCTTGCTTGCGGAGTTTACCACGTTTCACTCTTTCATTTCTAAAAGATTCGTCACTGCGGCACTTTATGTTCTAGGCCATAGTAAAACCTTAGGTCATCAAACGTCGTCAGATAAAATCTGCCATAGGTTATTTTTTCCCTATGCACAATCACTACAGTCATCACAGACTGTGCAAGTATGGACTTTCCTCTACATTACAAAGAATGCAGCGTTTGTCAAAATATTATTTGTCTCCATAAATGATTTTTTCTAAATTAGATAATCTTCTAAGCAAATCGACATTACTTACACCACTAGATTCAGAAGCAACATCAAGTTTAGTACGCAAACTTCTTATTTCTTGTTTTAAACGCATATTTTCATCGATAAGTGATTTTTTATCTCTTTCATATTCACGCATAAGTGCGAACATTTCTTCATAATCACTAATGATAGTGTCTAAAAACTTATCAACCTCTTGTGGTCTATATCCTCTTGTATCGATTTTAAACTCTTTTTCTAAAATATCCTTTGGAGTTAGAATAATTCTTTCCTGATACATGAGCATCCCTCTTTCCTTATTATACATTTTAAAGGAAAAAGTCTTTATTGTCAATATAAGCGTTTTAAAGTAAAAATATGCTAATTATTCCCAAAAAGCAACAACTTATATGCTTTTAGAACTATACTTATTCATATTATTATAAACCATTTCAAGATCTTCTAAAAATCCATAGTACTGAGCAAATAAATCATTATCACCATCAATAAATAATCCACCATCAATTAAACACTGTACTTGATTAATAATATTATTAAATTTTTCAAAATTATCCTTACCAACTTTATTAAATAAAACACTATAATCACCAGTCAGTTTAGAATAAATAATCTCATCACGATAATTATCCAGTAACACCCTAACAATTTCTTTCATTTGAAAAGTCGTATTGATTTCTTCAGTGTTAGAAACCAAATCATTTTTACCCTCCGCAAAATAAATATTAGCGTCATGTAAAACATCGATAACTTCCAGCGCAAAAATATCAGTTAAAGCCTCATTAAATCTTTCATACTCCCTATAATCGGATGGGTTAACATAATGAAAATCACCATACAAATCAAAACCATTAGCTTCAAAATTACTAATATCAATAATATGACCACATTCATGTAAAAACGCAAATTCAACTTGACCATCAAGTTCCTTAGAAATAGGTAAAAACATAACACCAATAGGTTTTCCATCCTTACCTCTTGCATGCATTACAAATAAATTACCATCATCTTTAACTGCATCAAGATATAAACGTGTATATTCATGATCAAGTTTAAAACCACTTTTTAAACACTTATCATAAAAATCACTGTCAGAATCCTTATCATAACAAATATATACACCAGAATCTATACGATCTGTGATAAGTTTTTTGTATTGTATTCCATACACCTTTGTATAAGCCTCTTTAACATAAGAAAGAATTTCATTTAAATTACCATCTAAAAATCCCATACAATACCCCATTTCCAACCGCTCATATTCTAGCATCTATCACATCCTTTTGTCAATTTTAAAAACAACCATTTCTAATTGCTATATATATACATTTATTGTATAATTAAAAATAGGTGATAACATGAAAGAACCTTTTTTATATAAAATCACAAGACCAATAATAACCATATTTTTTACCATCTTTTTCCACCCACATATAATTGGAAAAGAAAATATTCCAAAAGAAGGAAAAATAATATTAGCAGGAAACCACACCAATATATTAGATTGCCTTTTACTAATCTCCAGTACCAAAAGAACAGTTCATTTTCTAGCAAAACATGAACTACTAAAACCACCATTCGGTTTCATATTCAAAAATATGGGTATTATACCAGTAAATAGACAGGCCAAGCAAAATAAAAAAGCCTATAACGAAGCCATAAAATATCTCGAAGATGAAAAAGTAATTGGTATCTTCCCCGAAAGTACCATTAATAGAACCAAAACAGAAATCACAATTCCATTTAAAAAGGGTGCTATAAAAATGGCCTATCAAACACACAGTAAAATAATTCCATTTTCAATTACAGGTAAATATAATATACTAAAAAAAGGAATAACAATAGTTTTTGAAAAACCTTACACCGTAAAAACAAATAATGATTTGCAAGAAACAGACAAGTTAAGAGAAAAAATTAATACAATGATTATAGAAAGAAGGTAAGACATGGAACTTATTGATAAAATAAAAAGACTAAAAAAGCCCAACGCTCCATGGCATAAATATTATCAAAAAGGTGAAGAAAAAATAGAAGTAAACGATAAAACAATCTATGAATATTTAGAAGAAGCAGCCAAGAAATATGAACACTTACCAGCCATAGAATACTTTGGCAAACAAACAACCTATAAAAATTTTATAAACAATATTGATACATGTGCTAAAGCATTTGTTAATTTAGGCATTCAAAAAGGTGAAGTTGTTACAATTTGTATGGCTAATACCCCTGAAGCATTAACAGCTTTTTATGCGCTAAACAAAATAGGTGCTGTTGCCAACATGATTCACCCATTATCAGGGGAAAAAGAAATAAAACACTTTTTAAAACACAACCATGCCAAAGCATTAATTGCTATCGATTTATGTTATGAAAAAATAAATAACATCCTAGATGAAACCGAAGTACAAAAAACAATCATTGTATCAGCCAAAGATTCAATGCCACTTTTACTAAATGTTGGCTACGAATTAGCCCAAGGTCGTAAAGTGAAAAAACCAAATAAAAAAGAAAAAAAATACATTTACTGGAAAGAATTTTTTAAATCAGGAAAAACAAAAAATCATATAGAAACAGCAGCAGGTACAAAAGATACACCAGCCGTAATTCTTCATAGTGGTGGAACAACTGGAGTTCCAAAAGGAATAGTCCTAAGTAACGGGAACTTTAACAGCTTAGTACAACAAGCAAAAATAGTATTTAAAAGCGTAAATCCAGGCGAAACAATTTTAACCATTTTGCCTCTATTTCATGGTTTTGGTCTAGGAGTTTGTACACACACCCCGCTTTGTAAAGGCGTAAAAGTAACTTTGGTTCCACAATTTAATGCTAAAGAATTTGATAAACTAATTTATAAAACCAAGCCAAACCTCATCTTTGGAGTTCCAACACTTTATGAAGCCCTAACAAACTGTAATAACGTTAAAAACTTAGACTTATCAAACGTTAAATATGTTATTTCAGGTGGTGACACCCTTTCAGAAAAACAAATAAAAAAAATAAATACATATTTAAAAGAACATGGATGCAAAGTAAAAGTATCTCAAGGATATGGAATGACCGAATCATTAGCCGCAACTGCATGTGCATTAGACAAAGCTAATAAAGATGGTAGTATAGGAATACCATTCCCAGGAAACTATTATAAAATAATTGATCCCGAAACTAAAAAAACATTAGGTCCAAACGAAGACGGTGAAATATGCGTTAATGGCCCAACCGTAATG